>CAYIUL010000001.1:0-51984 GCA_964366725.1 uncultured Candidatus Saccharibacteria bacterium
GATAAGCGATTCGAACGGCGATATTATCGCCTGGTCTTCGGCCGGCTCCCTCGGTTTCAAGGGCACCAAGAAATCCACTCCTTACGCCGCCAATCTGGTTGCCAAGGATTGCGTGGAGAAGGCCAAGAAGTTCAATTTAATGAATATCAAGGTGATCGTTAAGGGTATCGGGCCGGGCAGAGAGTCGGCCATCAGAGGGCTTGCCGGTTCGGGATTGAATTTAACCGGTTTACAGGATGCTACCCCCGTCGCTCACAACGGCGTCCGACGCAAAAAACCAAGACGAGTATAAACACATATGGCAAGATATACCGGACCAAAAGAAAAGTTAGAAAGGCGCATCGGCCAAAAGCTCTACCTTAAGGGCGAGCGTTCGTATTCCCAGAAATCGGCGATGACCAAGAAGCCGTATCCGCCCGGAATGCACGGCCAGAAAGGCACTCGCAAGAAGCTGTCCGAATACGGCCAACAGCTCAAGACCAAGCAGAAGGTCCGGAACACCTACCGGATGCTGGAGAAGCAGTTCAAGAAATACGTCAAAAACGCCATCCACTCCAAGAAAAACCCCTATGAATACATTATGAACCGGCTGGAGATGCGTCTGGACAACGTGGTCTTCCGAATGGGCCTGGCCCAGTCCAGAGACCAGGCCAGACAGCTTGTGAACCACGGGCATATTCTGGTGAATGGCAGAAAGACCGATATTCCTTCATTCGAAGTAGGCAGAGATGACGAAATCAAGATCAGGGAAGGCAGTTTGAAAAGCCCGTATTTCTCCTCATTGATGCCCCAGTGGCTCAAGAAGGGCGAGGTCCCGAGTTGGATATCCTTCGATAAAGACAAGCTGGTCGCGAATATCAAAGGGACGCCGACATGGGCGGAGAGCGGAATGGATATGACGGATATTCAGACAATAATCGAGTTTTATTCACGATAAAAAATAATATATGTTATGCGCTGATTATTAAGGCGCATTACATAACAAAAAATGTTACAGCTACCGGAACAAATTAAGGTCGTATCGCGTGATGGCAACAAAGGAGTGTTTGAGATCTCTCCTCTGATGCCAGGTTATGGGGCAACTATCGCCAATCCTTTGAGGCGCGTTTTGCTGTCCTCGCTGGAAGGCGCGGCTATCACCTCGGTCAAGATAAAAGGCGTTGACCACGAATTCTCTTCAATGCCGGGAGTGCTGGAGGACGTCATTGAGGTCATTCAGAACGTCAAAAAGATAAGATTCAAGCTTCACGGCGATGGTCCGGTCAAACTGACCGTCCAAGCCAAGGGTGAGGGGGAAGTCAAAGCCAGTGATATTAAACTCACTTCTGATGTCGAGCTGATAAACGAAGACCAGCACATCGTCACCCTTACCGACAAAAAGGCGGAGTTCAGCATGGAACTCGACATAGAAAAAGGCGTCGGCTATGTTCCGGTTGAACAGAGGCAGAAAGAGAAGTTGGCCATCGGCGTCATTGCCGTTGATGCCATATTTTCACCGGTTAAGATAGTTAATTTTAAGGTGGAGAACACCCGTGTCGGCCAGAAGATCGACTACAACAAGATAACTTTGGAAGTTGAGACCGATGGCTCTATCCAGCCGGAAGCGGCTGTTAAGCGTGCCGCCGAAATATTGGTTGACCATTTTAAGATAGTGTCCGAAATAGCGGTTCCCGAAGACAAGCCGAAAACAAAGAAGGTTAAAGCACCCAAGGCCAAGAAGGCAGCTAAATAAACAAAGTCATGCGAAAGGGAAATAAAAGAAAATTCGGTAGAGAGACGGTCCAGAGAAAAGCGCTTTACAAGTCGCTGGCCACCGCATTGGTTGAACACGGCAAAATAAAGACAACTGTCGCCAAAGCCAAGTCCCTTTCCGGCCATTTCGACAAAATGGTTACCATAGCCAAAAAGCAAACATTGGCCGCACGGAGATTGCTCCAGTCGCAGATAGGGGACAAGGCCGTCAAAAAGCTTGTAACCGAGATAGCTCCGGGCTTTGAAGGCAAGAAAGGCGGATACACAAGAATCATCCGTCTCGGCCAGAGGCAATCGGACGGCGCCGAGATGGCAATAATAGAATTAGCCAAATAACATGCAACAGGTTTCATTGGACGCGAAAAACCAGACATTAGGACGATTGGCTTCAAAAGCCGCCATTATGTTGCGCGGAAAAGACAAACCGTCATACAAGCCGGACAAGCTGGCCGATGTTCAAGTTGTAGTTAAGAATTTAGATAAAGTAAAATTCACCGGAAACAAACTTGCCGATAAGACCTATTACCATTATTCCGGATACCACAGCGGTATCAGGGCAAGGAAGTTATCCGAGCTGTGGGTCCAAAGGCCGGAATATGTTTTCCGGGAAATGGTCTACCGGATGCTTCCCAAAAATAAATCTCGTGATAAAGTAATTAAGAATTTAAAGTTTGAATAAATAAAGAAAGAACATTCCAACATTCTTGAGAATGTTGGAATGTTGTAAATCATGGTTACCAAGAAAACCACAACCAAAAAACCTGCTAAGAAAAAAGAGGTTAAGAAAGCCGCCCCTGTTCAGGCCGCGATAGAACTTGAAGAAACCGAAACGCCGGTAGTCGTGGAAGAGACGACAAACGGAAACGGGAAAGAAAAGTATTTCTCGGCCGTAGGCAGGAGAAAAGAATCCGTCGCCCGCGTCCGGCTTTTCACCAAAAAGTCATCCGACACCACCGACGGCGAGAAAGCTCTCGTTCAGGTCAACGGCAAGGACTATACCCAATATTTCTCGGATGTTAACCTCCAGAATGTCGTAGAATCGCCTTTAAAGAAGCTCAAATCAATGAACCGCTTCAAGGCCACCGTGCTGGTCAAAGGCGGCGGCTCCAGAGGCCAGGCCGACGCCGTAAAGCACGGCATCGCCCGCGCGCTTGTATTGTTTGACCTTAACTTCCGCAAGAAGCTCAAGAAATCCGGCCTGCTCACCCGCGACCCGCGTGTCAAAGAACGACGCAAATACGGCCACAAGAAAGCAAGAAAATCCGGACAGTTCAGTAAACGTTAAGTAAGGCATATGAAAAAAATTGCTATTATAATCCGTGGATCTGTTGGGGTGGGTAAATCTACAGCCGCTGATGGGATCCAAAAAGCTTTGGGTTCACGAGTTTCTAAAGTAACACTTGATGATGGTTGGGCGGAAGGTGAATTTCGTTATGCCGGTGACTCAACTCGATACAGTGACTTAGTATCCGAAAGCCCAATTCTTTTAGTTGAGCTTGCATATGGCGAGCCAGCTGGTGATGTTTTTCCCGGAGCCACAAAGAATCCCGCTGAATGGGCCGATATTCTCCGTAAAGACAGGCGCGAGATTTTTCTTTTTAAGCTTTCTGCCGACTGGGAAACAACTCGAAAACATCTGGCTAGGCGTAAACAGCCAGAGTCGGACCAAAAAGCTTGGCATGCTCGATACGAAGAAGCTGATTGGAAAAGTTTACCACAAAAACTCAACCTCCAGGAAATAGAAATTGATACTGCCATAACTCCACCAAATATGGTGATCGATATAATCCTTGCCACCCTTAACAAGGCGTCAGAAAAGGGAGCATAGATGTCGGCTAGAATTTATGGGACCACTTGAGATTAGTAACGCTAATTGAAGAGAGAAAACCGCTTAATAGCGGTTTTCTCGTAGGGCATAACATTCAGGGCTTTAAGGCCGTTGATTTTTAGAAACAAAAGTGAGAATATTTAAAAATGGACTGGTTAAAACAAAATTGGTACCACATAACTCAACTACTACTTCTTCTTTGGCCTCCGAAAAAAGAAAAAGGGGTGACTATCGACAAGAATAGTGACGAAGTAGATTTGGACAAGATCAAGGGTACCACCAGAATACTCTTTATAGATGACGAGAAATTTAAAGTTTCTAACATACTTGCAGAACAGTATGGTTGGGTTAGAACCAAGTGGGTAAAGGACGTTATATCTCTAGACTCTCAGGATATACAAAATGCAGATATAATTTTTATAGATATTAATCGTGTGGGTACAAAGCTCGGCTTTTTAAATGGTTTAGGGTTGGTTGAACCACTAAAAGGTAGGTACCCCAAAAAGAAGGTCGTCGTTTACTCAGCAAATCCCTATAGAAACATGTCTAATCCAGCAATTCAACGAGCCGATGGGAGGTTAAAAAAATATTCAACCCCCTTTGAGTTTCAAGACTTAATAGAAACATTTGCTAAAGAAATATATGGGAACAAATAATGAAATTTCACCTCGTTAATAAGCAGGGGGAAATTCTCATATCTAATTTCTCTGATAATCACTTGGAATTTGTTGGTAAGTCGGAAGTGGGGATTATAATAAAAGATGGTCAGAAATTAAGGTTTGGAAAAGCTGAAAACGAATTTGGAACCACATTTTTACTCGCCGATGAACCCGAACTGTTAAAAAGTTCTCGTTTGTTTAAGGAGAAACTCGCCCTATATGGCGAGTTTCTTGGGGAAGTTGATAAAATCAGAGAGGATATTTTAGAAGATACCCTACACGACTTGGTCACACTACAAACAAAACAAAATTATGAACTTTTTAGCTTAATTAATGAAGAGCATTTGTTTAAAATGCATAACTATAAAACACAAATAAAATTAATCGAAGCATTGATTAAAAGCAACTCCGAAAAAACGGCAAAATCGCTATATGAACTAATAAGGCTAAATTCGCTTAGTACTAACCATTTAAAACAACTGGAACTAAAGCGTTCTTTGAATAAAAATTTACAAAATCTACAATTTAAACCTTGCAATATAAAAAAGGCTGTATTTAAAAATATTTATACTTTCTTCAGCGACTTTGATAAGAAAGGGGTGGAAATAGATATTAAAGAATCAAGTAAGTTTTTAAATCTTGACTATGATACCTTCTCTTCTGCAATATTTTTCTTTATGGATAACATATCTAAATACATCCTTCCTAAGTCCACGCTTACTGTAGAATTTGAGCAACAAAAAGACGGAAAGTTTTCGCTGAGATTTAGTATGTTTAGTCTACAAATTAAGGAGCATGAGAAGGAAAAAATTTTTGAACAGGGGTATTCTGGAGAAAACGCCATCGCACTAAATAAACACGGAAAGGGGCTAGGCATGACCAGAATGAAAACTCTTCTAGCTGTAAATAATGCTGATGTAACTTTGGAGATTATTAATAATTCCGAAACTTATCATGAGGGGTTTAGCTACGAAAACAATATCTTCACTATATTATTTTATGACTCTGACTTAAGAGAAAACTCCGCCTAGCAAGATTCAGTAAATCTCCAACAACTGAAAAGAGCTATGGTTGTCGTTGATTTTTAGCCATAAAATGCGAGAATTTGGAGGAAACGCCGAAACCGCTGAAATTCAAACACGAATTCGTGAAGGAAATTCTTGAGGGGGGGCCTGCCTGCACAGGCAGGAAGACGACTACCTGGCCCTTGTAAATAACCCAAAACATGGTATAATTTAGAAACAGTTCTTAAACAAGGTAGCTATGCCTGAAATAGCAAGGAGACATGTGATGGACAAGAAGTTGCGTATTCTGCTCGTCGTCGGGGTCTTCGTGATGGGCTTCGTGTGGGGAACCGCGTTCGAGAGACGCTACACCGTTCGACCCCTCCAGGCGAAAGTCGAGGGATACAAGTCCGAGATGGAGATCGTCAAGGCGGTGGAGCTGGCTCGCACGAACCAGCCGGGCGCCACATTCGACTACGGCGAGTACCGCGGTCTTCCCGTCCAGCTCGTCGTCGATCCTGACGGTCGCATCATCCTCCAGATCATCTACAGCGGGGGAAATCCCGACGTGGATGCCGACATTCGTGGCGACTATCTCGACTTCCTCAAGAATCAAATCGAGATGGCCGTCGCTACAGAGAAAGGGATTCGGCTCCGCAACGGGATGTTGCTGCGTATTGAGGGCTACCCGATTTGGGGGCCTCACGGAAGCTTGGGGCCACAGGGTGGCGCCAAAAGGTTGTACTTCGGCGAGAAGGCAACTTTCGACGGCCATACCATCATCGTGCACGGAGAAGCCACAAAGCCCATCGGCTACTATCCCTACGCCCTTTAGCCAGTCCGCCGTCACACCGAAGAAGCCGCCCACATCGGGCTCGCTCCTCGGTGTGACGGCTTTTTTATAAGAATATTCCAACATTCTTGAGAATGTGAGGATGTCGCGTCGTTTGATTTTCCGGTGGAAAATGATATTTTATACGCAAGTTCGTTAAAGAAGGAGACGCTATGGCAGGACCATACGATCTATCCGGCGGAGGCGGGCTGAAGGCCCTGGCTCTCTTGGAGAGAGCCCACACCAAGCGGATGTCGGCCCGGCATCTGCGGGCCACAGCCGGAATGTATAGTGACGAAGAGGACTGGGTGCGCGACGCCCGCTCCACCGCCAAGAAGCTCGAAAAAGAAGCCGAACACCTCGAACGCATGGCGAGGGAAGAATAACGTGTTCCCCATTTTTGCGTTCATTTCTGCATTAAGTAATAACGCCGGTGGAGCCGCGTTTTTTATCATATTGCATTGATTCTTTCATAGTTGTTCGGAAAACTGCAGTCGCCCCCATAAATAAAGTGGGGGTTGTTTATTGATAAATTGATTTTTGAGTATCGGAGTGGTATCATCTGCCCAAGTGTTCTTTAACGGAGTAAAGCCGATGGAAGTTACGGTTACGATCGATTGGCCGAACCACGAGCATGTGTTCCGCCAGGTTATACGGACCACCGACCACTACAACGACGTGGAGATCAATTTCTGCCCCCTGTGTGACCGGGTAGCAAGCCAGTCCGGAATACCGACAAATAGGCACTTTGAGCATCCCAAGGGGTGCAAGTGCTATTGGTGCGTTTACTGCAACTGTGACAAGCTGCGGGAACGTGAAAGGCCTGGGCCGACGACGCAAGCGAATACGGCTGGATAGGTGTCGGCGAACCTCCCGACCCGCTGCCTTGATCAGGCAGCTTTTATTTTTTCTAAAATTTAATTATAATCTCTCTATAATGAGCAGGTATATTTTGAAATTCAGGGCAGTAAATAAGGATATTTTTCTTGACATAAAGTCCGGGAGGAAAACAGTTGAAACAAGGGCGGCATCAGAAAGATACAATGATATAAAAGCGGGGGACACGGTTGTTTTAGTTTGCGGAAAAGAGAGATTCGGGAAGAAAGTTAAAAAAGCCAGGATTTTTAAAACCATCGGAGCTTTGCTCAAAGCATATCCCCTAAAGAAAATAATGCCGGAGTTAAGCTCGGAAAAAGAGTGGCGGCAAGAATTATACAGTTATCCCGACTACAAGAATAAAATCAAGAAATACGGTATTATTGCTTTAGAGTTATGAAGACATACACAATGAGAATCATTGAAGGAGCCCTGACTGACGAACAAATTAATTTCTTAGATAACTAATTATGGCGGTAAAAATTACATACTTTGTTCATGGAACAACTACAGATAACGAGAGGAATATATCCTCCGGATGGTCTGATGCGGGGTTATCAGAACCGGGCAGAAAACAATCTTTAGAGTTAAAAGAGCAAACCAAGAATAAGAGCTTTGACGTAGTATTCTGTTCCGACTTAAAAAGGGCGCTTGAATCCGCAAAACTGACTTGGGAGGGGATTGTGCCGATCATTACGGACCAAAGATTGCGCGAGTGTAATTACGGTAATTATAACGGTAAGCCGTCATCGGTAGTTGAGCCGATGCAGGAGAATATGGTCTGGGATAAATTTCCCAACGGTGAAAGCTACGAAGATGTTAAAGCCCGAATCGCGGATTTCTTGGAATTCCTTAAGCAAAATCATGATGGCAAATCGGTTGCTATCGTGGCCCACAAAGCTCCCCAGCTTGCGTTAGAAATTTTGTTAAAAGGGAAAACCTGGGAACAAGCGTTTGCCGAGGACTGGCGAAAAACCCACGCCTGGAAACCCGGCTGGGAGTATATATTAGAATAATGTCATACTATAACCAGCTGTTTTATACATCAAGTTTATCTGAACATTTCGTGGTATGATCTTCGGATGGAAGAGTAATGCCGCATTGTTAATTTAGGGCGTGGTATAATTTTTATTATG
This sequence comes from uncultured Candidatus Saccharibacteria bacterium, assembly GCA_964366725.1. GTDB lineage: Bacteria > Patescibacteriota > Minisyncoccia > 2-02-FULL-40-12 > GWA2-44-9 > JACPAB01. The sequence continues at coordinate 8,088 of CAYIUL010000001.1, forward strand.
GAAAAAATACCACCAAAAGTAGAAACACCGTCTTTTGAAAGATTGGAATTGGAACCGGAAGGGATAGGTTCTTTGGAGTTCATGGGCATGAAAGTAAGATATGTGCTTGACGACCCCGAAGAACCCAACGGAACGGGACCTTCCAAGCCGGCCTTCTTCATGTTTACCCAAGATTACGGTTACGGAGCAACCACAGAAGATACGCTATCGGTCTGGATATGGGAAGGCGTACCCAAAAAATTCAAAGAAATACTGCTTTATCATGAACTCATGGAAGGATACTACTCACAATTAGGAGTAGAGCATCCCCGAAGCCATGAGTTGGCTAAAAAATCCCACCTGGCATACGCTAAACAATTTTTATCTGCCGAAGACCTGAACGAATTTCTGGAATGGCAATCCCAATTGCCCGAAGGGGGGACATTCTAGCGCATTTAACGTGGCTTTTTCTTTTCATAATAAAACCCCGCTATGGCGGGGTGTGTTAGTCAGAATTTTTTGTTGGTGTCCGTTTTGTCTCGCTAAGCCAGAGCAGGCCCAATATCATGGAGTAAAACCACAGAAAAAAGAGCATGGTTCCGTATTCGGAGTTGATGAATTCCGGAGAATTGGGTTTGTGGTTGAGCCAACCGTTTATCGCATACACGAATCCGGGGCCGACAACCGCCAGCGAACCATTCATTTTGATAATTCTGGAAATTTTCTGTTCTGCTATTGTCGCTTCGTTAAGAATGAACATAAGACCCATCCAAAAGAACACAAACGGGACAGACCCGAACACAACAGAGGCGACAAGAGAGCCGCAAAGGACTGCCAAAGATGACCATCTTACGATATCCAATTTCGTCAAAACAACTCCTTGATGGTTTAAATGAACTTTGAGAATTTAACGCCAAATCAACCCGGAGTCAATAGCCGATTAATTTGACACTTCTGTTACATTTAGCGATATTTAGTTTTGTTCCTTTTGAGTTCTCTTTTGCGGAGGGAGGTCATGACCAAGTTGTTGATGATGTTCGGATTATTTATTTTTATTATCCTTATCCTCCTGCTGGCGGGTTTTCTGTCTTTGCATAGCGACCCGGAATCTCCCTACGACGAAAAAAATAAAGACAAGCGATAAGAGCCGGCAAACAGCCGGTTTTTAAAAACTTTTAAAGAACGGTTGTAGTTTGGGGTAATAAGGAATATATTCGAAACATATTCTTTTACAAAAGGGGTTGGCTATGAAACTGCGTAAACAGACGCTTATTGCCCTGCCCCTGTTGGCCCTGCTTGGAATTGAGCCAATAGCCGCGCAAAAGGCGGGCCAGACCTACAGCGGTCGGGCCGATGACAGTTCCGCTGTCCGCTGGGCAATACCGGAGGATTTTGACGGTTCTCTGGTGTTTTGTCGGGGATACTACCGGCAGAATCGCACCGAAGAAGGGAGCTGGGGCTGGTTCGTTGACTACCCCGGAGCTGATTACAATCTTCTTATCCGGATAGGCGAATTGACAAAAACTCGGGTCCGGCTGAATTCCCAAGGCAAACCTATCCATGTGGTTGTGCATTTGGACAGCCCTCTTGTTTTTAAGTGCCCTATAATTTTTTTATCGGAAGTCGGGACGCTCAAATTTTCCGATAGCGAGGTCAAAAATCTCCGCAACTATTTTAAAAAGGGCGGATTTCTCTGGGCAGACGATTTTTGGGGTTCGGAGAGCTGGAATCAATGGGAACAGCAAATCCGTCGAGTATTGCCGTCAGACACTTACCCGATGATAGACATTCCCGCAACCCACCCCATAAGGAACGAACTTTTCAGCATTAAAGACATTCCCCAGGTGCCAAACATACTTTTCTGGTATAGACAATCCGGGCAAACTTCAGAATTTGGAAAGGATAGTCGAGAAGTCCACTTCAGGGGAATACGGGACCAGACCGGGAAGCTTATAGCCGTAATGACCCACAATACTGATATCGGAGAAACAATGGAAATGGAAGGATCTGATATAAATGGAAAGTTTTTTTATAAATTTTCCCCGGCGGGATACGGTATCGCGATAAACATTTTCTTATATGCCCTGACGCACTGAAAAGTCGGGGCTTTTGATTTTAGAACTCCACCGTATTCACCCCTCCGCGAGTGTCCGCTTCTATGAGTTTATAATTCCTACCGTCATCAACGACAAGCCAGTCCTCGTCTTTATACCACGTGGCTTTAACTATAGGCCTCGCTATGCGGATGATGCGTTCTTTTTCTCCCGCTTTCCTTAACGGTTGGTAGTTCGTGTCATTGAACCAGATGACCCAAAGCTCTCTTCCTGACCAGTAGGCGAGTTTATTATCGTCTTGAGAAAGCGAAAACCCTTTTACGTTTACGGCCAATTGTTCTGGTTTGTTTTCCGGGCCGTTATTTTTGTATAAAATATTACTCTTTAAATAATACGGCTCGGGGTTCGGTGTTGCCGAAGGCGAGGGACTGGGAGTTATTTTGGGAGCCGGTTGAGGATAAAGGATCTCTTCCAACTCCGCTTCAAGCGCCTCTTTTTCCTCTCCCGCGACGGGGAACAGGATTATTTTGGAAAATTCGTTTACCAAACCTTCTTCGATAACGAACCTCTTTTCCCACGAAGAATACTGGTCGTCCCGCGCGAGACGGACGGAATATTCCCCAGGCAAAAGGCCGTTGATGGTTTTGGAGTTTCCGAGGAAAGAAGTGTTGCCCGCCAGCTTATCGTCCAAATATACTTTGGCGCCGACATTGGCTTTGACGTGAACTGAACCCGTACGGCTAAACCTCCTCTCGGAGAAGTTATATTTGTATCCCTGCGCGTAGAGAACTACGACATAGCTTACAAACAAAAAAATGGCTACCGCTGTATAGAATATCGTCCTCTTGGTGCGTTTGGTCATAAGTAGATTTACCCTGTTGATTTTAGCATAAAATAAGATTAGATTAAAGCATCATAAAGCAGGCCGGCAAGTTATAACTGGCAACGAGGATGAACAAAAATTTATTTTTGATTCATCCGAGAGAACCAGTTATATGTAATCATATAATATGAAAAAGATCGGAATTGATTTAGGCACAACCAACACCGTAGTATTCCTTCCCAAGAAAGGGATTATTCTCAACGAGCCGTCTGTGGTGGCGATTTCTATTCTCGACAACAAGATACTTTCTGTCGGCAATCTGGCCAAGGAAATGATAGGCCGGACGCCCGACAGCATTGTCGTTTCCCGCCCGATGGTGGACGGTGCGATTGCCGACTACCGCGTTACCGGAGCGATGCTTAAGTATTTCATTAAAAAGGCGGGCGGATTTTTGAGTTTCGTTAAGCCGGAGGTTTTAATATCCGTTCCAGCCGGAGTCACCTCGACAGAAAGAAGAGCCGTGATCGAGGCCGCCCTTAATGCCGGAGCCAAAGCCGTCTATTTGGTTAAAGAACCGGTTCTTGCCGCAATCGGCGCCAAGATACCCATTAACAGCCCGTCGGGAAACATGATATTGAACATCGGCGGAGGCACAACCGAGATAGCCGTCATCTCTCTGGGGGGAATAGTGAGCTGGGAGTCGGTCCGCATCGGAGGCAACAAACTCGATCTGGCCATCGTGGAATACATCAAGAAAAAACATGGCCTGGCGATAGGTGAAAGGACAGCTGAGTTGATAAAAATATCCATCGGCACGGCCATGAAAGAGGCCAATGAAGAAAAAATAAACATCCGTGGCCGCGACCTTGCTTCTGGTTTTCCAAAAACCATCGAAGTAACCTCCAACGAAGTGACCGAGGCCATCACCGAACATTTAAGGGAGATCGTTCAGATAATTAAGAGCGTCCTTGAAAGGACGCCGCCGGAACTCTGCTCCGATATTATGGATAAAGGAATCCACATCTCCGGCGGAGGGGCCTTGCTCAAAAATATAGACAAGCTCATCACCAAGGTCACCGGAGTGCCGGCTCAGATAGCCGACGACCCTCTTTTCTGCGTCGCCCGCGGCACCGGCATAGTTCTTGAGAACCTCGACGTCTACAAGCGGAATGTGCTGGCCAAAAGATAGTTGACACCGAATAGCAAATTGTTAACCTTAAGAAAACATGACTTTCAAACCCAAACAACTCGACCCAAAGTCGGTTAAAGTTTTCAGCGAAACCGAGGTTGGAACTTTGCTTGAAGACATTGACTCAAAGATAGACCTTATACTCGAAGGCCAAAACTTTATACAAAATGACATCAAGACCATTAAGAACAGCCATCAGAACCTGAACAGCCGCGTAGACCGGACCGAGATCCGACTGGACGTCATCGAGGCCAAATAAATTGCTCTGCTACTCCTCATCCAGCCCGAATAGGGCTTTTTGTTTTCTATAAAAATGCTATAAGTTCTATATGCGTATCGCACTCGTTCATGACTGGCTCAACAACCTCGGCGGGGCCGAGCGTGTGCTCATAGAACTCCATAAGACATTTCCCGACGCGCCAATATATGCCCTTTTTTACAACAAAAAATTCGTCCGCGAACATCTGCCTAACGCGAACATAATTCCCAGCGGGTTGCAAAAATTCCCGTTCATTACAAAAACATATCCCATTTTACTTCCTCTGATGCCGAGCGTCGTAGAATCATTCGACATGTCCGACTACGATGTCGTTATCTCCTCTTCGGTCATATTCTCAAAAGGACTGGTATTAAAGCCAAAAACAAAACACATCTGCTATTGCTATAGTCCGACCAGGTTCCTATGGGACAGGCACACCGAATACGAACACAGTTCATGGCCTGCAAAAATCGCCCAGCACCTCCTGCGCGTCTGGGACCGGCAGGCCTCCGACAGGGTGGACCAGTTTGTGGCCATATCGGAAAACGTGAAAGACAGGATACAAAAATACTACCGCAGGGATTCCAAAATAATCTACCCTCCGGTATCTCTAACGACACGGGGTGTCGTTAGCCCCAAAACTGTGGATAAGTCGGGATACTATTTGATAGTGAGCCGCTTATTTCCTTATAAAAATATAGACATCGCGATAGAAGCATTCAATAAGCTTGGATACGAGCTGGTGATAGTGGGGGACGGGCCGGATATGGTTCGTTTGAAAAAGATGGCCGGAAAGAATATCAAACTTGTCGGATATAAGACCGACAAAGAGGTGGCCGAGTATTACAGGAATTGCAAAGCGTTCATAATGCCGCAGGAAGAGGACTTCGGATTGACGCCTTTGGAGGCGATGAGCTTTGGCAAGCCGGTGCTGGCCTTAAGAAAAGGCGGGGCGTTGGAAACAATAACCGAAGGCCTCCATGGGGAGTTCTTTGACGACCCGATACCGGAGGCCTTAGCCGACGGCGTCCGCCGATTGAATGAAAATTACCCCTCATACAAGCGAATGGAAATTCTCTATCAGGCCCAAAAATTCTCAAGGGACAGATTCAAAAGAGAGATAATGGAGCTATTGGTGTAAATAAAAAGAGAGCTGGTCAGGCTCTCTTGTCCGCCGGCTGGCGGATATTTAAACTTACGACCGATTTGAGTTTATATCATCGTCACTTGGTGATCCACCAAACGTCGGTAGGACGGGCACGTCCGATAGAGATCGGGGTGCGTCCCTTCACCAACGACTCGCCCTTCGTCCATCACGATGATGCGGTTGGCGTACCGAATGGTCGAGAAGCGATGAGCGATGATGATGGTCGTCCGGCCCCGTGACGCTTCGTTGATGGCGTCGCGGATCTCCGCCTCGACTGCGGCATCCAGTGAACTGGTCGCTTCGTCGAAGATTAGAATAGCCGGATCCTTGATGAGCGCCCGGGCTATGCCGACGCGCTGGCGTTCTCCGCCGGACAGCTTTATCCCGCGCTCGCCGATCAGGGTATCGAACCCCTTTTCAAGCTTGTGCGAGAACCGGCTGATCTGGGCGATCTTTGCAATCCGTTCCAACTCCTCTTCGGTCACGTCTTTGGCTTTCCCGTTGAGACCGTAGAGAATGTTGTAGCGGATGCTCTGATCGAACAGAGGCACAACCTGCTCCACCACGCCCACCTTGGAACGGTAGTCGTGAAGGTCGACAACCCTGAGATCTTGGCCGTCGATAAGGACTTGCCCCGATATCGGATCACTGGCACGCACCAGTAAGCTGGCAAGTGTGGTTTTTCCGGAACCGGATTCGCCGACAATGGCCACCGTCTCACCTGGCGCTACCTTGAATGATACGTCCTGAAGCGCTGGCTTGCTAGATTTCTCAGGTTTGTGACCATCTGCCTCATCTTCGTCCGGCGAGATCGGCATACGGTTGTTGTAGGCGAAGGAAAGATTCCTCACCTCGATGTGACCCCGAACGGGGTTGAGCACAACCGGGTTCGGAACAACTTTCACGTCCGATTCCATAGTCAGGAATTCGCAGTACCTTTTGATAGAGGTCCACATCCTGATGATCTGGCGCTGTAAGTGTCCAATGTTCCACAGGCCGTCCAGCGCGTTTCCAGACCAAGCCCAGAAGACCACAATGGTGCCGACGGTGTAGCGTTTGTTGTAGACGTAGTAAGCGCCGACAGCCATTATCACTACCCTCGCCAGAATAACAATCATGGAGCGAAGGTAGGCGAGAATAAGAAATCGTCGCCACACAGGTCTTGCAAACGTGACCGTCTCGGCGTATTTCGCATCAGCTTCTTCTCGCGCCTTTTTTTCTTGCGCGTTTACCAGCACGTGGCCGATGTGTTGGATGATCTCGTTCCTGAATCTCGACTCCTGATTCCACATCTTCTCGAGCTTCTTCAGGTCGTCCTTGAAGGTGTAGTTCATCCAGAGAGTCAGCGAAATGAACAGCGCCATAGCAACCAGAACGATTGAACCCATCGCCAAACTCAACCAGCACATTGCGAACGCCATGATAATCGCTCGTGAAGCGGTGGGCACAATCTCGTAGACCAGCATATTCACCAGTGAGGTGAGCGAGTGCTGGCCTCGATTGATAATGCTCTGCTTCAGGCCCGAATTGAGCGTGTTGTGCTGACCGACCGAGAGCGCCGTCATCCTGAACATCGTCTGGTCGCTCGCAGCTTCGTCGATATCAAAATCGACCTTATTCACTTCGTAGTTTTCACGCCCAAACGAGAGCATGTGGCCCAAAAGCATGACGCCTCCGGCCAATGCAATGAGCCAGTAGGTCTGACTCATGATTTCCTTAGGATACTCGTTTTTGAGTATTGCCGGCCCAAGGTTATCAATGATGACACCCTGAATGTAGGGACTCACCAGTGACAGCGCCTGTCCCAGTGCGATGAGCACTAAAACAAGCGCCATACGCCATTTCAGGGGGCCGAAAATAGCCCACGCCTGCTCGAAAAACGCTTTTCGAAATGACATTGCTGCCTCCTCCTTAGCACCCCGCGGGGTGCGATGATATTTAATAGTAAAAGAACCGTTTCACTATTATACCATAAAGTTAAATTTATTCAAGACATTCAAAATTGCGTAAAATAGCCATTTTTAGTAAAATAAACCGGTGAATATCAGTGTTGTTACCATCAACTACAACAGTTCGGAGAACACGATAAAACTTTTGGAGTCCCTCAAAAACCAGACCGACAAAAATTTTAATGTTTTGGTCATTGATAATAACTCCGGTCCGGACCAGAAAGCAATATTAAAGAACTACCGGACAGAAGAAACTAATATCGTATTTATCGAAAACGAACATAACCTGGGTTTTTCCGGAGGCAACAATGTCGGGATCAAGAAAGCCCTTGCAGATGGCGCTGACTGGATTCTCCTGCTCAATAACGATACTTGGGTAGAAAGTGACTTTATCCATCGTCTAAAGACAAATTTAGAAGGCAAGGAGGGGATAATGGGGTTGGCCATAGACGAAGGGGGCAGAACCGTTTACGCCGGTAAAATTGAATGGCTAAAACCCACACTTATCCACATAACGACACGGGGTGTCGTTAGTCCACAGGCATATGCTATCGGGGGGGCGATGGCGGTGCATAAGAACGTATTTGAAAAAATAGGGTTCTTGGACGAGAGATATTTTCTTTATTTTGAGGATGCCGATTACAGCATAAGGGCCCAAAAGGCGAGCATTCCCGTGGAGTTTTTGCCTGAAGTTCAGGTCCGCCATTCTGTCTCGGCGTCAACCAAAAAACTCGGCTCGCCTCTCATTCTGCGCTACCACTACCGCAATGCTTTGTATTTCAATTTGAAACACGGGCCATGGTATATCAAACTGCTTGTCTTGCCCTGGAGCTGGTTTGTGGCTGTAAAACAGATACTTAAGCTGACAGCGGGAAGAAACGCCAAAGAGTCAGAAGCAATATTGGCCGGGGTCGTAGATTTTTATAAAAACAATTACGGAAAACTTCATGTATAAGATAGGCATAGAATGCGAGGAGCTGGAAAAAGGCGGTGGATGGGGAATTGGCCGCATTGTTTCAAAACTTCTTGAGGAAATTTCCCACCATCCAGAATTAGGAAAAGAGTTCCGGTTTATTTTATTTTTCAAAAACCGCATTCCTGCTCTGTCATACCTAAACGCGCCGATATTTAAAAAAAGAGTTGTGGCCCCGTTTTTCAAAGGCCGTTTATTTCCGGTTTATTATCTTTTTCTCTTGCCTCTACGTCTCTGGTTCGAACAGCCGGATCTCATGTTTTGGCCGGCCTATATGCTGCCGTTTTTTACCTTTACACGATCGCTTTCTCTTATGACCGAGGATGTTTATCATGAAGCATTTAACGGCAAGCTCCCATTCAAATACAGATTTTTTTATATGATTTTCGGAACATACTCGGCAAAACATGCAACCAAGCTTATGGCAATATCAGAGACATCGAAGAAAAATATGGCAAAACTTTATAAAATCGACCCGGATCGAATATTTGTAAACCATTTGGGAGTGGATTTAAAATACGATCGTATTGTAAATCAAACCGGAAATTTACCGTATATTTTGTACATAGGTCAGGCATTCCCAAGGAGACATTTGAAAGAAACGATTTTAGCGTTTGAAAAACTCGTCACAGAACATTCCAACATTCTTGAGAATGTTGGAATGTCAGAATTAAAGTTGATTGCTATAGGGCCGGACAAGTATCCCGAGCTAATTATTGATTCGCTGGCATCAAAAGTAAACGGGCGGCTAGGTCGAGAAGCAGTGATTCATAAAAATTACGTTGAAGATAGCGAGCTTGCCAAACTATACGCCGGAGCAAAAGCTTTGGTATATGTATCCGACAGAGAAGCATTTGGTCTGCCTCCAATGGAAGCACTCTCGTTTGGAGTTCCGCCTGTTATCGCCGATAATGAATTAGGCCGCGAACTTTTCGGGGAATACGCATTTTACGTTAAAAATCCTGACCCGGACGGAATTGCCAACGGTATCAGCCAGGCATTAACCGATTCCAATAAAATTCAGAAAATAAAGAATTCCGGACCGGAATTCGTGAAGAAATATAATTGGAAAAATTTCACCGATAAATTCTTAGAAAATGTTAAAGACATCTAAACTAAATTTAGTTTTTATCGTCGAGCTTTTTTTGTTTGCCCTGATAATTACCGGGGTCATACCCAGGGAGACGGCGCTTTATCTTGCCGCGGGATTGGCGGCGTATGTTCTCCTGGCATCCTTAGAAGATGCATCTGTTTTATTTATAAGATCCATACCCTTATTTCTGGCCCTCCCTCTCACAACTAATTTTGACAACTTCAACACTTGGCGGATTATTTCGAGTATTATTTTTTTGAAGTGGTGGCTCTCGTCCAGGTGGCTGCCCGACTTTCGCTTCAATAAATATACAACGCCTCTTTATCTGCTCTTGGCTCTGGCTTTGCTCTCCATAATTCCGGCGGCGGACAAGATACTTGCCGTCAAACGCATTATTTATTTCGCAAATCTTTCTCTTGTCGGAATTGTGCTCTTTGATCTGGCCCGTAAAAACGACGTGGCAAAGAGATTTATAAAAAATTTATCGGTGCCGGTAATAATAGTGACTATAGTTGGACTTATACAGCTTGCATCAACTTACTTCATCGACATCTACCAGTTCATGCGCATCTGGGGAGAGGGGATACAATGCCGCCAGTTCGGGAACGAATGGTGCGGTATCGCCGTAGAACTCGGGAATACCTGGTTCGCGTATTACGGGGAGCAGTTGTCTTTGAGGGTTTTCTCGCTTTTCCCGGATTCGCATTCTTTTCCGCAGTTCGTTCTGCTCGGACTGCCGGCTATATTCGCTTTGGCGCTTTCGAAATTCGGCATCAACGACTTCGAGAACCTTAAAAAGATGTATCGCACAAGAACGCGGCTCATTATAATCCTCGTGCCGATGGTTTTCCTGGTGGCCATATTGAGCGGCACGAGGGGCATCTGGGCGGCAAGTATAGGCGTTCTTCTTTTCATGTTCATAATTTTCAGGAAGTTCCAGAAGACAGTTGCGGGGCAGGAATACAGGAACCTGTTCAAATACATATCAACGTATATGGTCATATTTTTCATGCTCTTTTCCGTGGCTTACCCGATATTCGTTTCTCCCCAGTTCCTTTTATCAAAAGGTAACTTCGGACTTTTCGGCAGCAGAATAAGGTCCATCATCGACTTCGGCGAGACGTCCAACAGCCAGAGGATAGCCATCTGGAAGGACACGGTCGAGTCAATAAAAGACAGACCGTTCCTGGGTGTGGGTATAGGAAATTTCCCCGTAGTCCTCGGCCAAGACCTGTTCCTGGCCCGGGCCGGGTCTTCGGCGCACAATTTGTATCTCCAAATAGCGGCAGAAATGGGCGTCGCGGCTTTGGTTGCCGCGGTCTGGTTTTTAATAGTTCTTCTGAACAAAACCTTCCACAATTTTGTGAGAGAAAAAAACCAGGTCGTGGCCGTATATAACGGCGCATCGCTCCTGACCATTCCCTGGGTGCTGATGTATTCATTCACCGACGTGGCTCTTTTTGACGAAAGAGCTTTTCTTCTTCTGGTCGTAACAATAGCCCTGATTTTATCTAAACATGAGTGAGAAAGTTTCAATAAACATAGTCGTCCGCAACGGGGAAAAATATATCCGCCATTGTCTTGACGCGATATTGGCGCAGACATATCCGCACAATTTAATTGAGTTAAATATTTTAGATAACGGTTCGACGGACACAACAAAAGAAACTATTCGGGATTTCGGATTTCGGATTTCGGATTTCGGATTTGCCAAATTTAATTTGGTTGAGTCCAAATTAAATTTGGGGATGTGGCCCGGCCAGGAAGAGCTGCTGAAACACTCAAGCGGAAAATACATCCTCGCTATGGCCGTTGACGTGTTTTTGGATAAAGATTTTCTCATCAAGGCCGTTGAGAGAATGGAGAACGACGGCAATATCGGCGCTCTTGAAGCCAAGATATACAGATACGAACTCTCTAACGGTAATATCGTGCCGTCGAATATCATCGATACCTGCGGTTTTAAAATATTCAAATCCAGACGGATAATAAATATAGGCCACGGCGAAACGGACGGCGGACAGTTCGGCAAATTTATGGAGATATTCGGAGTGGAAGGCGCGGCGCCATTTTTCAGGCGGGAAGCGCTCGAAGATATTCGTATCAAAGGAGGGTTGGTGGACAAAGATTATTTCTGGTACGGGGATGACCTCGATCTTGCCTGGCGGATGCGGCTTTTCGGCTGGAAAGAGGTTTTTGACCCCGAGGTGGTGGCTTGGCATGACCGCCAGACGACCAAAACTCTCAAAAAGAGCCCCGCCGACTTTATAAGAATAAGGAGAGCAATACCGATTAAAAAACGCGGCCTGGATTGGAGAAATACTCGCTGGACAATCGTCAAAAATGATTATATAATCAATATTCTGAAAGATCTCCCGGCCATACTCAAGAGGGAAGTCCAAATGGCGGGATATATATTACTTTTCGAACCGGCAGTGCTTCTGGAAATACCCAAATTTCTTTTGTTCCTTCCTCGTATGTTGGCGAGGAGAAAAGAGATAATGAAACGGGCAACGGCAAAACCGGCTGAGATGCGAAAATGGTTCAATTAACGGGATATCAACAACCGGATTTCAACGACATCAAACCAAGCCGAAGGGGTTGGATGTTTTTAACTATAGGATTAGTGATGCTCATCATTGTCGGCTTCGCTGTTAACTCAAGTTCCAAAGAGATAAATGTGTCGAAGGAACCGGCTCCTTTTTGGCGGAAGATGGCTAATATCTTCACCTTCAACGAAGAAGAGGACCCCGATTACGCGATGCCGTCCGAGGAAAAAGACCGGTTCGACGTCCTGATACTGGGCATAAGAGGCGAAGACGACCCCGATTCCAAAGAGGCGGGCGCTTTACTGACCGATACCATCATGGTCTTAAGCTTCGACAAAACGACCAAAAAAGCATCTATAATTTCCATCCCCAGGGATCTCTATGTAAAAATAGACAAAAGAAAAGCCGCCAAGATAAACAGCGCTTTCGAGAACAAGGGAATGAAGTCCACAAAAGAATTGCTCTCCAAAATTACGGGAGTATATATCGATAAGGCCGTGGTTCTGGACTTCTCTTCATTCGAAAAAGTTATCGACGCGGTTGGAGGAATAGACATTATTCTAGCCAATCCGTTCGAAGAGAAACAACAATGGGGATATGGTTTTTATCTGCCGAAAGGAGAGAACCATTTGGACGGAAAGAACGCTTTATATTATGCCCGTTCCCGTTTCTCTTCCAGCGACTTTGACCGGTCGCGCCGGCAGCAGGAAGTCATTTTTGCCCTGAAAGACAAGCTGGCCAGGCACAATTGGTGGACCGATCCGCTTAAGACACTGGATATCGTTACCGCCATCAAATCCAATATCCAGACCGACATCAATATTTGGAACGCAAAAGAAATTCTCGACCTGGCCAACGAAATAAATTCCGCCGGCAAGATAAACAAATTCATCATCTCGACTGAGAATTTGGTCTACGAATCGCGGGCCAATGAAGCATATATCCTCTTGCCGGTGGGAGATGATCTGACGGGGATAAAACAACTCTTCCAAGACATAATAAAATAGGAGCCATGCTTTCCATCACCATCCTAAGTTACAAAAATCCGGCCCTTCTGCGGCTCTGCCTCAAGTCCCTGGAACAATCGCTGCCTAAAAATTTCGACTTCGAGATCATAGTCGTGGACAACGCTTCAACGGAAAAAACCCGTTCCGTCGTTGAAGATGAGTTCATAAATAAATTTCCCAAGATAAGCATTGTCGCTCTGAAAGAAAACGCGGGCTACACCAGAGGAGTTAACGAAGGCATCAAAGCGGCCAAGGGGGATTTTATACTTTACATCAACCAGGACATCGTGATGATCCCCGGAACCATCGAAAACCTGCTGAATTACCTTAAGAAGCATCCAGAAATAGGGCTGATGGGGCCGGGACTTTTGAATTTTAACAACAGCCACCAGAACTCCTGTTTCAGGTTTTACAGCCCGCTAACCATAATTTTCAGAAGAGCTCCTCGTTTGCCGTTCGCAAAAAAACGACTAGAACAATTCTTAATGAAAGACGTGGATCTTTCCAAGCCCGTAACGGTGGACTGGGTTTCCGGAGCCGCCTTCATGACTTCCCGCGCGGCGATAAACAAGGTCGGACTAATGGACGAGGATCTTTTCCACTATTTCAGCGATGTTGACTGGTCAAGGCGGTTCTGGGAAAATGAATATCAAGTGGTTTATTATCCGCTATCAAAAATATACCACTACCACGGACAGGGCTCGCGAGGAAGATTCGGCATATTTGAAGCGCTGACCAACAAGCAAACAAGGTGGCACATCGGCGACGGCATCAAATATTTTATTAAGTATAGATTCAAAACTAGGTCAGATAAAAATGAATAACAAAAGCAGGAAGATACTTATTTTATCCATAATTTTGTCTCTCGTCCTTGGATTTTGGGGCGGTTTTTGGTTTACTCGCGACGATAAAAGCGACCAGCTTACTTTATTAAAGAAACTGGTAAACCTGGATGTCGGAAAACCAAGTGATACGGACTTTTCTTTATTCTGGAAGGTATACAACGACCTTCAAGACAAATATGTCGACAAAGGCAAACTGGATACGGACAAAATTTTATACGGAGCGATCACCGGAATGGTCAACAGCGCCGGAGATCCGTATACGGTATTTTTTGAACCTTCCACCAGCAAAAAGTTTCAGGAAGAGATCTCCGGCAGTTTTGGGGGTGTCGGCATAGAAATAGGAAAACGCAACGATATTCTTACGGTTATCGCGCCGATCAAAGACACGCCCGCATATAAAGCCGGGATCAAAGCGGGGGACAAGATAGTTAAAATAGACGCTAAACCAACCGCCGACCTTTCCATTGAAGAGGCGGTCAATATGATTCGCGGCAAGAAAGGGACAAAAGTCGTTTTAACCATTCAAAACAGCGCAACCAAAGACATTGAACTCGTCAGAGACACGATAAAAGTGCCGACGATAGAATGGAAGCTTGTGGAAAAGGACGGCAAAAACATCGCCTACATGCAAATATTTTCCTTTAACCAGACCGTGGATTCCGAATTCAGGAAGGCATCCGAAGAGATATTGAAATCCAAAGCCGACAGCGTCGTCCTTGACTTGAGGAACAATCCCGGCGGACTGCTGGACTCCGCGATCAATTTGGCCGGATGGTTCCTGGATAAGGGCAAGGTGGTCGTCGCGGAAGAGTTCGGCGACAAGACCAGGAACGAATTCAGAAGCGACGGCAACGGAGCGCTAAAGTCCTATCCGGTGGTCATATTGATAAACGGGGGTTCGGCTTCGGCTTCCGAGATATTGGCCGGAGCGCTTCACGATAATAGAAAAGTAAAACTTGTGGGAGTCAAAACATTCGGCAAAGGTTCGGTCCAGCAGCTCGAAAAATACAATGACGGCTCATCTCTTAAGGTCACTGTCGCCAAATGGCTTACACCGGCCGGAATATCCATCTCGGAGACGGGAATAGAGCCGGATGTTAAAGTTGAATTGGACACCAAAGAAGTCGAAGCCGGTAACATAGAAATAGGCACGCCCGACAAAGACCCGCAGTTGGACAAGGCCCTTGATTTACTCAAATAAATCAAGTAAAATCCTACTTACTATGAAGGTAATTCTTCTCGAAAACATCAAAGGGTTCGGCCAGATAGGGGACGTGAAGAACGTTTCTGATGGCTATGGCCGGAATTTTCTTTTGCCAAGAGGCAAGGCCAAGTTAGCCACGCCTAACTCGCTCAAAGAAGTCGAAAACTTAAAGAAAAAGTTATCGGCGATGCAAGAGATCGAAAAGGAAACCGCCTTGAAGGCAGCCGAACAGTTGAAAGACCTCGTTGTGGAGATAACCCGAAAAGCGACAAAGACAGGAAAGCTTTTTGCCGGCATAGACAAGGATGACCTGCTCGAGGAGATAAAAAAAGCGTCGGGTGTGTCCCTGAAAGAAGAAATGCTCGGTTACGACGAGCCCATCAAACAAATAGGGGAGCATCTTGTGGACATCGAACTTGTCCCGGAAGTAAAAACCCAGATCAAGGTCGTCATCAAACCAGAATCAAAAACTCCCTAAGGGAGTTTTTGATTTATTGAACCAGTACGTTCACTATTTTTACCAGCCGCCTGGAACCGTCATATTTCTTATGCTTCCGAGTGGTAAATTTGACCTTTCCTGTTACAACGGCATATATTGTGTCATCGGAACCGATGCGGACGCCTTTGCCTGGAACAAACTTCGTTCCTCTCTGGCGGATGATAATACTACCGGGTTTAGCCGATTCTCCATCGTAGAGTTTGACTCCCAAGTATTTCGGCTGGGAATCTCTACCGAGCTGAGTTGATCCAATTGCCTTTGTATGAGCCATAAGTTATATATTATATCAAAATATGAAGTATATCCTATCAAAATTAGCCAGTTTCGTCAAATTCCGCCAAAAGGACATTTTTCTGGTATTTTGTATAGTCCTTATCTCCATTATCAGTTACAACCTTGGCAGAATAAACGCCCTCAAAAAGACGCCTGTAACGATAACCGAGGGCCGGGAGCAGAAAGCCGACGTTTACAGCGCGACCGGCATCAAAAAGGCTGGCTTGAAACCTTCAACTGCTCCTGTTCTCGACAAAAGAGTAGTTGCTTCCAAAAACTCCGACAAGTATCACTTCACCTGGTGTTCGGGGGCTAAGAGGATAAAAGAGGAGAACAAGATATGGTTCAATTCCGCCCAGGAAGCCGAGAGTAGGGGATACACACTAGCGGGTAATTGCAATTAGATCGTTTAGAAGTTCAACTTCCAAACAAACTTCCAAGCATCTGGCGGAAAAGCTGGGTTTTTGTTAGATTTGTCAAATGACCGAACCACAATTTAAGAAATTCACTTGGTTTGATGTGCCAAAATCAATTTGGTATTTTCTAGGACCTGATAAATCTCAGTGGAGTTTCTTTAACGTAATTTTGTTTGTAGTGTTTTTTTACGACCTTGTTCCGCCTCTAATAGTGGGTGGGATGATTGACTTCTTTACTGAATATCAGTTCGGTGACTCGCTAAGAACCTTTTATGCGTATGCGATTTTCTTGGGAGTTGCTCACACCGTAATATCCTTAATTCGCCTAACAAGTAAGGGTAAGTTGTCTCGTATCGGTATAAAGACAAGAGCTAGGGCAAGAATTCAAGGATTTGAAAGTCTTATCAATTTACCTCTTCATTGGCACGCCCATGAGAATACAGGAAATAAAATTGAACGAGTGTTTACGGGTAGTCAAGCTCTTAGGGAATGGTCATACTTTACCGGCAATAGCTTATTTCCTATTACCGTCGCTTTTATAGGTGTTCTGGGAGCGTTTATATTCTTAAGTCCAGTTTTCTTTGTTTTTCTGGTTATATATACAATTTTATTTTTCTCGATAGAATACTACTTTAACAGAAAGATTGCCGCATTAAACGATGCATTTAACAAATCTAACCAAGCAGCTAGCGGTTCATACATGGAAAGTACAAGTAATTTACTATCAATTAAGGCGATGGGTTCAGAAAAAAATGTGCACTTCAGGGTTAAAAAAACAGAAGAAGCGGCACAAAAATTACAACTCAAGATTTCTGATACGGGAATATATAAATGGTATTCATTCCAAACACTCAACGGGCTTTCCTTTACACTCTTTTTCTTTTTATTAGGATATCAAGTAGTTTCAGGACTAATAACGGTTGGCTCAATTTTGGTCTACTATACCTATTTCAATAAACTTCGTGAGGCAGCTAGTGATGCTAACGACGCAACTACTAGATTTATTGAACTCAAATCAAATCTAGCTAATATGATGCCTATATTTTGGGAAGAGTCTAGTATAAAAACTGGACAAGAAAAATTTCCAAAACGATGGGAGGATATCAAAATTGTTAACGGAAGTTTTGCTTATCCATCAGGGCAGAAAGCTTTAGATGGTATTAACTTTTCTGTATATAAAAATGAAAAGTTGGGAGTAGCAGGAACTTCTGGAAGTGGCAAATCAACTCTAGTTAAAATACTACTCGGTCTCTATCAACTAGAAGGTGGTGAATTTAGGATAGGTGATAAAAAATACTACGACATTTCTCACGAAGACCTCATTAAAAATGTTGCGGTAGTTCTTCAGGAAACCGAGCTTTTTAATCTCTCGCTAAGAGCTAACGTCACTGGACTAAAAAATATAGATGCTGATTTACTGGAAATTTCATTAGAAATATCACAACTAAAGGATGTGATTAAAAAACTACCAGACGGACTAAATACTTTAGTTGGCGAGAAAGGGTACAAGCTATCTGGCGGAGAAAGACAAAGACTCGGTATAGCAAGGGCTATTTGTAAGAATGCGCCCATTATTATTCTGGATGAAGCAACCTCCTCTTTGGATAGTAAAACTGAAAAGAAAATTTTGGACAAATTATTGTCTAAATTTGGTGACGAAAAGACTTTTATAATTATTGCCCACCGTATCTCTACTCTTAAGGATACTGACAGAGTAATAGTATTTGAGAGAGGCAATATTGTTGAAGAAGGAAAGTACGGTGATTTAATTTTTAATACCGAATCTCGTTTGGGACAACTTTATGCACTACAAAGTGGGTCTTAAAAAATAAATTATGAGTACAGAAAATCCTCAAAACACAAAAGAATTGGTCGCTAATTCTTTGGTTAAGATATTATCTAATTTTCTTTAGCCAATATTCGTTCTCCCATTCCCAGAGGGCTTTGCAGGCCAGAAAGGCCTTAATATCGCTATCAAAGGTATTCAACTCTTTCAGCTCGACTTCTCCCCGCATCGGACCCCATTCGTGGAGGCATTTTCCTTTTTCTCCGCGAATTTTTTCACGGCCGCCTTTGTCGCGCAAAGTGGCAGAACATTTTAAGCAATGCTTAGATTGGTCGAGCCTCAATATCCAGCGGGTCAGGGGAGGGAGGGTCTGGTCTTCTTTCAGGGCTTCGATATAAGCCGAGGTCTGCATGCTGTAGTCCCTATAGATAGCCATCGAGGTTTTGATATCCAAGACGCCCAGAACACCGTTCAGCTCGGCCAGAACATCCATAGTTCCGGCAAAGTGATGCTTTTTACTGACAACCCTTTCTTCTATCTTGTGGGCGATAATCTCGTTCTTATTGTAAAAATCCATGAACGCAGAGACGGCGGGCTGAACAAGGTCGGGGATAACCACCGGCTCTTTTCTTAGTATCGCCTCGATCGTCTCATGGAGCAGGGTGCCCTCTTCCGCCGACTTGGTTTTAATGGCTTCCCCGGTCTTAAAATCAGGCAATCCGGCGTAATACATATAAAGAGCTGGCTTGGCCTTGATGGAAACAATGGCCGTCACGCGGGGATACCAAATCCCGTCTATCTCATAACCATTCGCGTTTTTGAAGTTTTCTACATTCGAATACCACATTATTTTATATTAATGTACTTGGCCCAATAATCGTAGAGGGTTTTTGTGGCTTTGAGATCTCCAAAACAATATTTTGCTATGTCAAACGCTTTTTGGTCCCTGAAAAGTTGAGCAACATCATCACCGGTAACTCCTTTTGACTTGGGACTTTCGATCCCGAATGCCTGGCACCACATATGAAGATTGCCCTTCCTCCGAACAGCGCCAAAGAAGGTTAGCCGATCCAGCAAATCAATGTGTTCATCGTAGTAACGGTTAGGCATCAGATTTTTGGTGGGCTTAATTTTGTGTATCGCCGAACGGACAAGAATGTAAGGGCAGTCAAAAGTCCTCCCGTTAAAAGTAACAAATTGGTCGTAGTGCGAAACAACATCCCAAAAATTTTTGAGAATTTCTTTCTCATCGGCGCAAGGAATGTATTGGGCGTCTTTCCCGATTTCTCCCAAATGACTCTGATTTGGTTGAGAAATCGAGGATCCTCGATTTTGTTTCTCCGAAGGAGACAAAATCGGGACTTCGTTCTCATGTTCCCCCTGCGAATTAAAATAAACCGCGCCTTTATCGGTATCGGGGTTCAATATGCCGATGGCCACCACCTCGCCCGTCAGGGGAGAGAAGCCCAGGCCTTCTTTGACGGCCTCGACCTCTTCGGGGGTCTCGGCAAAGCGCAAAAGAGTTTCTTGGGATTTTTCATCCAGCGAATCAAATTCAACGCCTACGGTTTCAATATCAAATATAAGTCGCGGCATAGAACAGAGAAGTTAGTGCAACTATTTTAACTTAATTATGAATTTTTAAAAGAGGAGAACTAAAATGGAAGATCGGTGGGGAAGAGGGGTCAAAAGATTAGATAGATGGTCGCACAATGTAGGTTATACGACGTTAAAGTAAGAGAAAAGGCCCTTTAGATATTTAAAGCACTCCGAATACCTTGAACCATCTGCCAGACAATCTGAACCACTACTATAAATATCTGAATAGATAATATTGCAGCCCCCTTAAGGATGTTTAACAGGTCGCTATTGGACACTCCGGCCGGGCTGAAGAATCTCGTAAGGTCAAGGTCTGTCGTATCGGTGTCCAGCCCGCTTATACCAAACCCTTTAACGTGATTTAAGGGGTTTAGGGGCAGGTTCAGGGGTAGATTGGTCCCGGTATTGAACAAGTCGGTCGGCGTTAGGTCTTTTAGGACCTCGCCGACAACCTCGTTCACGGTTTTGGTGACATCCAATAAATCCTGGCCGGAATCTGTTTTTAAAAAATTATCAGTCCCCGCTTCTGCAGAATAAGTTTTTGGAGCCGTTACAACAAATGCGGACAACAATAATGCCATTACAGCCAAAATAATACCGGCTCTTTTTGAAGCCCCTCCCCTTCCCTGCCTTATTAATATTTCACAATATTTTAACATATTGTCAATATTTAGTCGTTCTTTGTAAATAATGTAACCTCTTGCCACATTAATGATACCGCTTTTCTTGGTGGAAGAATAGAAAGCATATAGCGCAGGTCGATCAGCTCCCTGACCACCCACCCCAAAAAACCGGTGATGTGAATTCCGTTCCACAAATGAGCAACGGCAAACTTGCCTCCGGCCGGGGCGACCCAGACACGGTAGAAAGGCCTGTATGGTTTCGCTTTTCCTCCGCGCACGGCGGCAACTATATTGGCGGCGGCAATTTTTCCCTGATCATTGGCAACATAGGCAAGCCCCGGAACCGGTTTTTGGGTCTTGGGATCGATGAATTCCACGTTGTCTCCGACGGCAAAAACATTTTCCGAGCCCTTAACTTTCATAAACTCGTCGGTCACCACTTTCCCGCTGGCTGACAGAGGCAGGCCTTGAACGTTTTTCAGCAGTTCGTTGGCCTTGATGCCTGCGGTCCAAACGATGATATTTCCGTCCATCTTTTGGCCGTTCTTGAGCTTTATGAAGTCGGGACCCGCCTCTTCGATGGGCGAGTTTTCCATCACGGAAATACCCAGCTTGGTCAGACGGCGAAGAAGATGCTGCCTTTTCTCGTCGGGTATCATAGGCAGTATTTTGGGACCTGCCTCAAAGAGCGTGACCATGTGGGATTTGTGTTTGATCTTGTTGGTTTTGGCTATTTTTTTGGCGCAGCAAGACAACTCCGCGGCTAATTCGACTCCAGTGAATCCCCCGCCGCATATGAATATTTTGACCGGATACGACGCCGACGATTTTTTAATGGATTCCTCTATTTTTTTATTGACCATCAGGGCGTCGTCTATGGATTTGAACTGATAAGCGTATTCTTTAACGCCGGGAATCCCAAAATCGTTGGTCTGGCTGCCAAGAGCTATAAGCAAATAGTCATATTCAAAAACCCTCGAATCACCAAATACTTTTTTGCCGTTCAAGTCGATCTTAGTGATCTCGTCCTGTATAAAATCAATATTCTTACCCTCGAATATCGAAGAATAAGGTATACAGACGCTTTTTTTCAGCCGGACGGCAAACGGGTCTCTTTTTACGTTGTAAGCGGAAGCAATTTCATATAATGCCGGCAAGAAAAGATGGTAGCCGTTCTTATCAATGAGAGTTATCCGAATTTCGTCCTTAAGCTTTTTCTCAAGGTCAAGAGCGGCACGAATACCACCAAATCCCCCGCCGAGAATGAGTATCTTCGTCATAATTTTATTTTATCACATACCGCTCCGTCCCGACACCATTTCCCAGCCCTAAACGCAGTTGGGCTCGGCTCACGTATAAGTTTTTATGGAAGGTAGTCGCGAGGGTCAACGGTGTTATCATAGTTGAAATATAACTGATCATTCTTTTCGTTGATATAAGTAAAGAACTCTTTATATATGCTTAAGTGGACATGAGAACCGGTGGAAAATCCCGTCGAACCCTCGTATCCGATTATGTCCCCCGTCTTAACTTGAGTGCCGACTCTCACGAATTCGAACGCGCTTAAATGGCCATAGATGCTAACCAGGTTATAGGGAGGATGTTTAACGGCAACCCAATGCCCCCAACCGTCATTCGTGCCGTTGGCAATGACCTCTCCATCACCGATAGCTTTAATAGGCGTACCAAATCCCGAAGTCATGTCTATGCCATTATGAATTTTCCCCCCGTAAGCCCCCCTCCTGGCATACGTTGTCCTGCCATAGGTCTGGGTGATGCGGTAGTTTTCCTCCGGCCACCGGAAAAGATCTGTTCCCTTTTTCGGCAAGTTTTCCGCTTTGATACGGAGAATGTAAAGTCCGCCCTGGATAATTTTCGTCTCGAGTTCTTTTAATTCCGTAAAAAAGAGGGACTGCTTTCGTTCCACTTCGTCCAACATTTTTTGGTATGCCGCCTCCTGGCCTTTGGTTTCTTTCAGTAATCCGTCTTTTTCCGATTTCGTTCCGCTTAAAGACGTCTTCTGGCCGCTCTGCTGCCTCTTCATCGATTCAAGATCATCCTTCTTGGCCTCGAGATCCGACTTTTGATCTTCCAGCTCGTTCTTGGTGCTTCGAAGGTCGTCGATAAGGGCAAGAAGATTTGCGTTCAGAGAATTGGCATACTGTTCCTGCCGGAGAAAGTCGGAGATACTGTTGTTCTTGAGCAGAAGCGTAAGCAGGCCCTCGCTTTCTTGGCGGTTAAGGAACAGGATGGTTTGAGAAATGGCATTCTTTTGAGAGTCGATTTTTTCTTGTGTTGTCGCGATGTGGGTCTCCACTCCGCCGATCTCGATACCGGTTTTTGTGATTTTGCTTCCGGTCAACGATATTTGGTTTGCCAGATATTTTATCTGACTGTTGAGTTTGGCTATCTCGTTCTGGAGCGTCTTGGCTTCGGCCTGTTCCTGGGCGATGCTTCCCCGATATTGCTCCGCCTGTTGCTCGAGGCGCTCTATTTCCGCCCGCAATTCGGCCATACGTTCATCTTCGGTTTGGGCAAATACGAAATGGCCTAAGTTGAGTGATACCATTATTACCAGAATGTGGATTTTAAATGGATTTGACATCAATGTTTTACTATGCTATGATTAATACCTATTGGAGGTGACAGATGCCTGAATGGACATACGCAATCGAGTGGATCCATGTCATGTTCGCCGGAATGACACTTGTGGTCGTCGGCGCAATGACAATGGAAGCACGACCTCGATTAGGCCTGACGCTCGTGAGCATTGGCCTCATCATCATGGTTGTCCTCCCGCCATTCGCTCAAGGACGGTACTGGGATCACCGCCTGGCGGCTCACGTGAGCCGCCTTTTTTATTTTAAAAACGTTAAAGCTTTTCCTATACGTTTTACTACTTCTTTCTTTCCAAGCACAACGGCAAGTTCAACCGGGTCGGGAGATTTTTCCTTTCCAGTCAGGGCAACCCTTAAAGGCCAATAAACAAGTCCCCTGTCGCCTATTTTGGCAGAAAATTCGTCTAGAACTTTCCTTAACTCCTCTTTTTCTTTGTTGAAATCAAAATTTTCAATTATTTTTTGAACTTCGGACAAAGTTTCCAGTGATTTACCCGAATCGGCTTTTTTCCATTTCAACAATTCTTTGTCGTACTCCGGCTCTTTCCAAAAATAGTCAAAACCGTGAGCATCGCTCAATTTTTCCAGTCGTTCTGTGATGAGCGGCACCGCTTTGTCGGGCACATCTATGTTGGTCAGTTCTTTGAACTTGGCAGGATCAAGTTTTTTAATATATTGGGAATTGAACCAGTTAAGCTTGTCTATGTTAAATACCGCTCCGGACTTGTGGACTTTGGCCAATTCAAACTCTTTAACCATTTCTTCTTTAGTCAGAATCTCCTCGCCGAATGTGTAGCTCATCGCGCCCAGAAAATTCAGAAGTGCTTCGGGGAGATAATCTTTTTTGTAGTCAACAACCGCAGTCGCGCCGTGTCGTTTAGAGAGTTTGGAGCGGTCCGGGGCAAGTATAAGCGGCAAGTGAGCAAATTGCGGGACTTGTTTGCCGAGAGCTTCGTAGAGCAATATTTGTTTCGGTGTGTTTGAAATGTGATCCTCTCCGCGGATAACGTGGCTAATTTTCATGTCGATATCGTCAATAACAGTAGTAAAGTTATAGAGCAATCTTTCAAAACCGTTACCCAAACTTACATCGCTCATCAGTTTGGCTTCAAACTCCACGCGACCACGAATAATGTCGTCAAAAACAATCTTCCTTTCAGGGTTCCTATCAATGGCCAGACGGATCAGTCCTCCGGGGGTTTTCCCTTCTTCGGTATTCTTATGTTCACAATCGTGAAGCGGTGGTTGTTTATTTTGGGCTTGTTGTTTTTTCTCTTCTTCTAGTTCTTCTTTTGAGTGGTGACAGTAAAACGCCTTGCCTTCGGAAAGAAGTTTTTCTAATACCGCTTTATATTTATCCATTCTATCTGATTGTCGAACCACGTCTCTATCCCATTTCAATCCCAGCCATTCAAGGGAATCATAAATTGCCTGCTCGTATTCTTTAGTTGAGCGTTCTTTGTCGGTATCTTCGATGCGCAAATAAAAAGTTCCCTCGTGTTTGCGGGCAAATAACCAATTATATAATGCCGACTGGGCAGTACCGACATGCAAAAAACCGGTTGGACTTGGAGCAATTCTGACTTTTACTTTCATACCCTTTATTATAACGTAGTTATGGTATTATTCCAGCATAAATCCATGTTTGTCATTGAAGTCATTCCCTTAACCATTCTGCCCCCGAACGTTCCTCAAATCTTGAGCTACTTTTTTGATAAAAAACTCGAGCGTGGAGCGGTAGTCGTGGTAATTATCGGGAGCCGGAGCGTCAAGGCGATAGTGATCGATTCAATTCCCCTGACGGAACATAAGCTCGGTTTAAAAAAAGCGGAGTTCCAACTCAAGAAGCTTTCCGAAGTCCTGATGGAGACGCCGCAGATATCCGATCGGCAGCTCCGCATCGCTCTCTGGCTTTCCAAGACCTACTATTCGCCTTTGGGCATATGTCTTAAAACCGTCCTGCCTCCGTTCTTTTTGAAGAAAAAATTCCCAATATTGCCGGAGGTGAGTATAAAAACAGAGGAAGAAGTGAAAAGAAAACCGGATCTCATTTTGACCGACGCCAAAAATGCGTTGAAGAATGTCCTGCCCCTGGTCAAGAGCGCGGTAAGCAAGAACGGACAGGCGGTTTTGATCGTTCCCGATAACCAAACTCTCGATTATTTTTGCGACAATTTAAAAGAGTTTGATACAACAAAGATATCTTCGGAAATGGGAAATAAGAAGTTTTTTGAGGCCTGGCAGAATATCCAGAGCGGGAAGACCAAAATATTGGTAGGCACAAGACAGGCGCTTCTTTTTCCCTTCAAGAAACTGACGCTGGTAATTGTCGACGACCCTCTGCACGAGTTCTATAAATCCGACATGTCTCCAAAATACAATACGGCCGATCTCGCCGGTTATGTAGCCAAAATAAACAACTGCCGCCTTTTATACCTGTCCCCCATCACAGGGGTCGAAAATTATTTCCTCTTGAAAAACAAAACATACGAATTGATAGACAAGACCTCGGCCTCGCCGCCCATTAAGATCGTCAACATGGTCAATGAGATAAAATCGGGAAATTTCTCTCTGTTAAGCAGGGAGTTAAAAAGTCAGATACTTTCCTTGGTTAATCCAACGAGTCAAAATAAAAAAATCCTCATTTTCTCACCGCGCCGGGGACATTCGGGCGTTCTTGTCTGCCAGAATTGCGGCTGGACAGCGAAGTGCCCGAATTGCGAAACGGCATACAGAATACATCGGGCCGAAGATCTGGTCCTAATGTGCCATCACTGCGGAAACACGCAGCGGCTCCCGGATCACTGCCCTAACTGCAACAGCTCCAAACTAAAGCCGACGGGCCCGGCCGGAAGCCAGAAAATATATGAGGAGGTCAGAAGGGTTCTATCCCAGAATGAAATAAGCGGTCGCGGAGTGGGATTCCCTGTCGCCCGGCCGGAGGCCGTCGGCGACAAAGGGAACTCTGTCGTGCCTGTGCTGGTCCTGGATACGGACGTAACGACAAACCAAACCGAGGAAGAAGAAGTAATGTCCGAGATAGCCCTGCCAAAAACGTCCGTTCTCATTGCCACCCAGATGATATTTAGCTACCGCTACGACCACATCTTCGATTTCGTAGCCATTATGAATACAGATTCCCTTATTCAATCTCCCGATTTCCGCACGGAGGAACGGCTGTTCTATCAGCTGGAAAAACTACTCGATTTCAAGCCGCAACAACTGCTTATCCAGACCTTCAACCCCGAGAACCAAGCTATCTTGATGGCCTCACAAAGAAATTACAAGGACTTTTACGAAAAAGAACTGGCTGTACGGCAGGCCCTCTCGTATCCCCCATTCTCCAGATTGATAAAATTAACCTTCCGGCATCCCGACCGCGAAGTGGCTTCGCGCGAAGCAAGAATACTGGCCGGCAAACTAAAAATGGCTGTAGTTCAATTAAAGTTATCGGATAAAATAAAAATAACCGACTCCTCTCCCGGATACACCGAAAAAGAACGCGGACTTTATACATACAACATAGTAATCAAATCCCTCAACGGCCAAACCCCGAGAGAAATATTGAAATTCGTCCCCTCAAGGTGGCTGATAGATGTCGACCCTCGTTCCCTTCTATAGAGTGTACAAATGTACAAAGGGCGCCTTTGTACACTCTGCTCCCCTTTTTCAAAAGTCACCCTTATCTAGTAATAAATCCTCCATATCTTTTTTTGATTTTATAATTTCGTAAGACGATTCGGTGAATTCTTTAAAATCTTGAATATTCTTAAATTGATTGCCAATCAAAGCTGTGTCGCAAAGATCACTTTGACTGTTTAGGTAGGCAGGATAGCTGCTCCAGATATATTCGGCCGAATTTTTTATAAGACCTGCTACTTTAGGGTTTAAATGTATATAAGCTGCAAGCCAAGTTAGATAATCATTATCATCCACTATTATTTGCCTGAACCGATCTTGAAAAACATGGCCCACATGCTTATATTTTTTATTGGAATATTTAGAGTAGCTTGTGCAGAGTTTTAGAATTAATTTGCTCGGCGGTATTTCATTGTTTTGTTTTATAAGCAAATGAAAATGATTCGGCATCAAACAATATGCCAAAAGAGTAAATGAGCCCGACGGAAGAGGTTGGATTCTATAATATCTGTTTTTCTCATATGTTTCGGGAAATAAATTTTGCCTTAATCGCAATAGGAAAAATTGATAGTCCTCTCTATTGATAAAGATGTTGTTTTTGAAATTGCCCCTATTATAAATATGGTAAATCTCGCCAACTCCTGTTTGTTTATAATCTCGCGTATTCATGATCCTACCTTACTTTAATTCTCCCAACTGTGCAAAGGCGCCCTTTGTACGGTTGGAAGTTGTGTTTTTATAAAACAAAAAGACCCCGCACACAGCAGGTGCTCGCGCTATGCGCGAGGCCTTTCTGTGTCGGAGCCGACTTAATGCTTACAAACACATGGCTTGAGTTCACCACTGTGTTTGCAGGGACATGCATTAGGTAGACAAGAAATAAGACATACGGCGTCAGAGCCCACTTCATTCCCGAGTGGCCGGGTGGTGTCGGCCACACCTAACCTCGGTGTCCGTGCATGTAGTAATTCGCGCCCGAGATCACGAATCTCCCACTGGAGAGCCACATTCTCCCTCTCCAAAGTTCCATTACGGATCAGGATCTCATCAATCTGCCCGCTCTCGTCAAAGTAAAAAACAAGGGACATCACGATGACTGTGAGGATTACCGCGACTACTGTTTTCATGACTTCCTCCTGCGCCTCGCCATCTGGCTCAGCGCTAAATTGTTCGTGTACAAAGTAATCACATTATACCACGCTTATTATATATATGCAAGTTAAGTAGGTTGATTAATGTTGCTAAAAACTGTATAATTTAGAGCGTGGAAATCACAAAACTACCTAACAAAATACTGGCTAAAAAGATGGCTGGGGTGGCCCTGGAAGATATAAAGAAAGGTTCCTACCGGAAGCTGGTTTCGGATATGAAAAAGGCGATGAGGGAGAATGAGGGTGTGGGTCTCGCGGCAAATCAGATCGGCAAGGACTTGAGCCTTTTCGTGATAGATATCAAGACCGCTGACGCATACAAGGTACCCGAGGTATATTTCAACCCCGAAATTACTGAGTATTCTCACGAAACTGACGCGATGGAAGAAGGCTGTTTATCCATTCCGGAATTTTACGTTCCCATCACGCGGGCAAAAAAAATAAAAATCAAAGCCGTGGACGAAAACGGCAACAAGATAAAATTCAGAGCCAGGGGTTTCTTGGCGAGGGTTCTCCAGCACGAAACCGACCATCTTAACGGCAAGACAATAAAAGACAGGGCCAATGGGAAATAAAATAAACATTGTATTTTTTGGAACCCCTGAATTTGCCGTGGCGCCAGTTTTAGGGGCTCTCATCAAAAATGGCTACAACGTTTCCCGATTTCAGCCGCATTCTCTAAAGGACGAGCGGGTTTTCGAAGAATTTAAAGAATCAAACCCGGATCTTTGTATTGTGGCCGCTTACGGAAAAATACTTCCGGCACGGTATCTCGATATACCAAAATATGGATTCATAAATGTCCATCCGTCTCTGCTCCCCAAATACCGGGGCCCGTCCCCTATTCAAACCGTGATCTTGAACGGCGACCAAGAAACCGGGGTTACCCTCTTGATGGTGGATGCGAAAGTTGACCATGGCGCTATTCTGGCAAGTTCCAAATACCAAATTCCTGAAGATAAATATTTTACCGAGACGGCAAAAGAACTTTTCGAATTAGGAGCAAAGTTATTGATAGAAATTCTTCCGAAATATATTAACGGTGAGATCGAGCCGAAAGAGCAAGACCACAGCCAAGCCACATTCACAAAAATGTTCAAAAGAGAAGACGGAAAAATAAACTGGCATGACCCGGCACAAGAAATTTATAACCGTATCCGCGCCTTGAACCCGGAACCGGGCACATGGACGACATGGCACCCTTCAACAAGCTCAGGGCAAGCAGACAAAGTTATCAACATTTCCGATGTAACGACCTTCAAGGTCGTTAGTCCACAGGGTGGAGATTTAGTGCCGGGAACAGTTAAAAAAGTTGACAATAAGGTTGTCGTGGCCACCTCTTCGGGTTATCTTGAACTCATATCCATCCAGCTTGAGGGCGGGAAAAAAATGGATGCCAAAAGTTTTATCAATGGCCATCCTAACTTCCTGAACTCGCAGCTGGAATAGCTCTTTTACAATTGGCAGCGAGGATGATTGAAAACTTGTTTTCAGTTCATCCGAGCGAACCAAGTGTATAGGCGTGACGATTACAAGGAAAGGAGGAAAAGCGTTGCTAACCCACAACCACGGTCTTCTGGCCTACTGGTTCAACGGCTTTTTGAATAAAAAACTGAAAACGAACATACAGCCGATCTATATCATGGCGGGAGCGGTCTTGCCCGACATATTCATCATATTTGACTTTCTCTTCCGCTTTGAGCCGTTGGTCGTCGTGTCCAAATGTTTTCATTCTATCCCGATCTTCGGTATTTTCTTCTTCGGATTTATCTTGGGTCAAAGTTTTCGTTACAGCCGGACGATGGCTTTCTTTGCGGGCTGGGGAATTTTCCACATCGCGGTGGACATAGTAACGCACAAAAACAAAGCTTGGCCGTATTTCTGGCCTTGGCTTGACTACCCGATACACGGAGTAGCCGATCATGGCAACCCCATACTTTTGGGGCTGGAAGTGATCCTGACTGTTTACATTTTGTACCGCGCATTGGTCTGTGTGACCAATCTGGTTACCAAAAAGACGCCTTGAGGCGTCCTTTTATTAAGCCCCCCTAAATTAGGGGACTACAACACTATCGGTTTGTCGGTTTTGTAGGTAGCCAGTTCGGTTTGATTGATGGGGGCTATCTGTTCCGGATCGAGTTTCATTCTCCGGACCGCCGACTGGGTAAGATATCTTTTTACCCTGCCATTGACCAGCTGATAGACGTCGCGATTCAAAGGGTTCTCCAGAAAGACGAACTGGTTCTGAGGATAAAAATTGAATTCTTTCTTGCTGATGACGATTATGTCCTCTTCCCTGTCCCCGTAGGAACTGAAGACATTTTTGTCCGGTATAAGACGGACCATTCCGCCTTCGGTGAAGTAATACGTTTTCTTCTTGTTGCCGGTTACCTGCATAAGCTTTATTCTGGGAAACTTATCCAACTGCTTCTGGGCGATGTCCTGAACCATTTCCATTTTAAAGCCGTAGTCAAAAAATATGTCCATCGTCGGTATCAAATGCTTCTTGCCCCCAACAATCTCATAAATTTCCTCTTTGTCTTTGACCCTGACGAGATTGACCGAATCGCTTCCTTCCTGTTTTTTACCGGCAGTGTAGATGGCAGCCGTTAAATTAGAACCGCCAACCGAATTATCAGACGAGTTATCCGGGGTGTTGACCGGAGCAGTTGAACCGGAACTGAACACCGAATTGATCACGCTCCCCGATCCTGACGTCCCCGGCTGGTAGCCAGCCGGCACGCTGCCGCCGCAACCCAAACCCAGCGAGGATAAGGCGCTGCAAACAAAAGCGTTCAAGTCATTACCGACTAAAGCGACCGGGCCAAAGGACCCGCCGCCACTGAAGACGGAAGACGAGGGTGTCAAACTGTCGCTTACGGTATAAGTAATGTTGACCTGATCGACGGACGCGCTTTGAGCAAACGGGCTTTCTCTCACGATAACCGCGCGCCATCTTAACTCATTTCCCACCGAATCAAATGTATAAGTAAAGCCGGGATTTACCTGTGTCCACCTGAAACCGTTGTTATTCGACAAATAATAAATGATATTCGCGCCGGAAGGGATAGAGACACTCACGTCTAAACGAGCGCTTACTATCAACTTCGACGGATTGGCCACAACGTCTGAGGCAACAGCTGAGGAGACCGAATCGTCGGCGGTATAAAACCTGCCGTTTGAAAGCTTGGCCGAGGTCTGTCCTATGTCAATGTTGGACCAAAAAGAAAGGTCGTCGGAAAACAGAAAAACTTGATCGGCCTTGGCGTTCAAGCCAAAAACAAGGCCTAAAACAACCGATATGATCACTGCGTGTTTAGTAACTTTAAGCATAATCTCAATAGTATATCACGAATAAAACGACTTGTCAAAATAGTTTGCCGAGTCGAAAAATGATAACATATTAAAGAAGTCATTGTTATGGCAAACAACGAAACCATACTGAACGTGGAAAACCTGGGAGTGAAGTTTGACCGGAATGAGGTGCTCAAAGATATAGGGTTTTTTGTCCAAAAAGGCGACGTGCTAGCTATCATCGGCCCAAACGGCTCCGGCAAATCGGTATTGTTCCGGGCTTTGTTGGGTCTTATTCCCCACTCCGGAAAGATCGACTGGGCTACGGGATTAAAACTAAGCTACGTTCCCCAAAAACTGAACATCGACAAAGAACTTCCCTTAAGCGTGGAGGAATTCTTCAATATAAAAAGCGGGAACCACAAGAAAATAGTAAGCGTTTTAAACTCAGTGGGTTTATCGGATGAAGGTCACGAACAAGGCCACTTGGCAAGACATCTGCTGAAGCAGAGATTGGGCTGGCTTTCGGGTGGCCAGCTTCAGAGGGTTCTTATCGCCTGGGCGGTCTTGGATGATCCGGACGTTCTCTTATTCGATGAACCGACATCGGGAATAGACATCGGCGGAGAAGAAACAATTTACAATTTATTGCGCAAGCTTAAGGAAGAACGCAACTTGACAATGCTTCTGATATCGCACGATCTAAACATTGTTTACAAATACGCCAACAATGTCATCTGCCTCAACAAAGAAATGATCTGCTACGGAATACCCAGTGAAGTGCTGGACCCGTCGGCCCTTACTAAGCTTTACGGAGGAGAAGCAAGTTTTTATAAACATGAACATGGGCATCATAACTGACACATTGTTACTTCAATTAACGGTCGGGATTCTGATCGGGTTGGGAGCGGGATATTTGGGTTCTTTTATGATACTTAAGCGAATGTCGCTTGTTGGAGATGTCATATCTCACGTCGCCCTTCCGGGAATTGCCGTCTCGTTGCTTTTTAAGATCGATCCCTTTTTCGGAGCATTCGGAGCTTTATTCTTGGCCGTGCTCGGCATCTGGCTGCTCGAAAGAAAAACAGAAATACCTTCCGAGACCCTCGTGGGCATATTTTTCGCCTTAAGCTTGGCGATTGGAATTTTAATAACGCCTGAACCGGAACTGTTGGAAGCGCTTTTCGGCGATATGACAAATATCGCAATGTCCGATGTTTTAATAACCGTCGCGCTTACCGCCGTAATGTTTGCCGGAATGGCCAAAATACACCGCGGACTGACTCTAAGCGTAATATCCAAAGAACTGGCCCAGTCCACCGGTGTCAACGTCTCCAAGACCAGTTTTCTTTTCCTGATGATGGTCGCCCTTGTTGTGGCTCTGGGGCTTAAAGTAACGGGCACTTTTCTAATGGGCGCT
The DNA here is from genome assembly GCA_964366725.1 of uncultured Candidatus Saccharibacteria bacterium. Classification (GTDB taxonomy): domain Bacteria; phylum Patescibacteriota; class Minisyncoccia; order 2-02-FULL-40-12; family GWA2-44-9; genus JACPAB01. Next base: position 40,477 of record CAYIUL010000001.1, read on the forward strand.
TTAGTGATAGTTCCGGCCGCGGCGGCAAAAAATATTTCCCTTAACCTTAACCGCTATACAATGTTATCTGGAATTTTCGGAGCCGTTTCCGGGTTGGCGGGAATTCTTCTCGCAACACGGTTTGGTCTCCACCCCGGACCCATGGTAATCCTGACAAGCGGAGCCATCTTTCTCGTTACCCTTTTATTTAAAAAATAAAAGTGCTCTAATTCAGGTATCTGTTCCTTAAAAGGCATGACGATGCGGAAATTCAGGTTTTTCGCGCTATACACCGTCATATCGGGTCTGCTGGCAATCTCAATAGCCGTTATCTATGCCAAGTTAGAAGAACGTGAAACGGAAAAAATTATCTCTGCTGCCGCGGCTCTCGGCGCCGAAATCTTCACCCAGGACGATTTTATAAAAGAAGCGCTATACAATACCGGTCTTACTAAAGAAACCAAAGTAAAAATATTTGTCGGTCCCTATGATAAGGTCTTGGGCGGGGTGGGATTTTTTGTGGCAAACCCCCAAAGTTACTATATCTTTTTGGATATATATTTCTATAACTCGCTCAGTAAGGAAGAAAAAGAAGCGCTGATAGCGCATGAGCTCGGCCACATTTTTTTTAGGCCCACTCCACAGGAACAAATACGCCTTGATATAGAACACAGACTTAGAAGAATGGGGTTTTCTTCCGAGTGGCGAAATAAAGTTCTTACAAAATACCAGATAAAGGCAGACGGGTTCGGCGCCAAAAAAACATCCGTTAAAAGTATCGAAAAGTTATTGGAAAAAGTGTATAAAGAACATCCGGAGTCCTTGGACTACCGGCTCAGGACGAAAAACCTCCAGAATTTGCCAAAATAATGAAATTTGTCTATTATTACAAAGACCTGAACGGGTCTTTTTCATGTCTTTAGGTGTAAACGAATTAAAGCCGAAGGTTTTCTTTATCTACGAGGGCCAGCCCTATGTGGTTTTGGAAACCCATCATTTAAAAATGCAGCAGCGCCGACCGGTTGTGCAAACAAGAATGCGCAATCTTATAAACGGCAAAGTTCTTGAAAGAAATTTTGCTCAGTCCGATGTTTTCGAAGAAGCCGATATCGAGAGAAAGAGAGTAAAATTCCTATACAGTCATAGGGAACAATATTGGTTTTCCGATGAAAAAGAGCCTTCAAAGAGATTTCTGCTCACCGAAGAGCTGATCGGCGAAGCAACCAAATTCTTAAAAGCAAATACGGTTCTTGACGCGATAGAATACAACGGCGAGATAATCAATATAGAACTCCCCATAAAAATGGAGCTCAAAGTCGTGGAAGCCCCTCCGGCAATCAAAGGCGACACGGCCCAGGGCGGTGTGAAACAGGTCAAAATCGAGACCGGGGCAACCTTGAATGTCCCCCTCTTCATCAATCAGGACGACATCATCCGAATCAACACGGAAACAGGAGAATATGTAGAGCGCGTTGAGAAAGGCAAATAAAAAAATGACTTCTGACAAAATAAAAGTGGTATGTTTCGGAGGAGGTACGGGATTACCGGCTTTGCTTTCGGGTTTAAAGAAAAACCCGTTTTTTGAAATATCGGCCATCGTGACAATGTTCGACACCGGCGGAAGTTCCGGAGAACTTAAGGATAAATTCGGTATATTACCTCCTGGAGATGTTCTGAAGTGCATTTTGGCTTTGTCGAGAAATGAGAAAGTCACGCGCGAAATTTTCCTGAAAAGAATTATAGATACCAACCCTCCCGGCCACACCGGCGGTAACATTCTTTTGCTTGGCCTTGAAAAGGTTTACGGCAGTCTGACAACGGCCGTTAACGCTCTTGGTGAAATACTATCGGCCTCCGGCAAAGTATGTCCGGTAACTTTGGACAAAAGCACGCTTTGCGCCGAATTTTCGGATGGGTCGGTACTAAAAGGAGAAACTCTCATAGATATAGGATTATTTGAAGGTAAAAAGATCAATAAACTTTTTCTCAACCCGAATATTAAAGCCAACCCCGGGGCGTTAATGGCGATAAAAAAAGCCGATATACTTGTATTCGGGCCAGGCAGTTTTTATACCAGCTTGCTCCCCAACTTTTTACCTCAGGGCGTTAAAGAAGCCGTCAGAAAATCTAAGGCCAAAGTAATTTATGTCTGCAATCTTCTGACCGAGGGCTACGGAATGAAGGACTACCGAATGGATACTTTTGTAAAAATAGTCGAATCATATGCCGGCCGGAAAATCGACAAGGTTATAGCAAACTCCCATATTCCCCGTAAACGCCTGAATGATTACGCCTGGGAAAGAAAGTATCCCATAAAAATGCCCCGTAAATTTACAAAAGCTAAAGTTGTGGCCGCCAAGCTGTGGACAGACCCCGATTTGGCGCGACACGACCAGGAAAGATTGTCTCACCTTATAGACAGGACTGTGTTTGAACTTTTAGGATAAACCTATTCCGCCCGAGATCTTTTCTCCCGGCGCATCATAATGAGAATTAGGACCGGGGCTGTCAGCCAAAAAAATAATGCTCTTTGTCCGGCAAAATACCCCAATAGATATTCCGGAAATATCGTAAGCTTGTCGATGGGAATGAAGTTAAGAATTATTGATACTAAAATACCCAGTTGGAGCAAGCTGATAAGCGAGACCCAAAATATGGAGAATTCTTTCATCGTCAGCCGATGTTTGACCAACGATCTGTTAAGAATGGCGAAAACCGTCAAATAGAAAACAAAGAAAAGGGCTATCCGGGTCAGATACATTTCAGGAGAAATGCGAGCCGCCTCGTGTAACTCCGAAAAATAAGGAAAAAGCGCCTGCAAAACGTAAGCGATATAGATGGACAATAAAGATACGAGTGCCTTTGTCCTGCCCAAGCTCAAGCCGTAAAGAAGGAGAAAAATAACTATCAAAAACCCGAAAAGCGTTTCCGGCCCTAAATTCAGAGAAGAAAGTTTAGAAATATAAGAGTTAACGACTTCCACCACTTAATTATAGCACGCCTTTACTTAACTTTGAGGTGTATCACCAGATTGCCCGGTTCTGCCTTATGCTTTCCGGTGTTTCCGCCGCGGGGCACGACGATGTCATAGCCCCTATCCAGTTCTTCGGGAATACGAAGTTCTATTTTCTTTTTGGTTTTTGCCCGTCCGGCGCCCCGGCAATGAGAACATTCTTTCTCGGGCATCTTTCCCTTGCCGCGACAGGTATTGCAGACGGTTATCCGGGAGAAGTATCCGAATCCGCTTCTGGTGGTTTGTCGGACTTGTCCTGTTCCTACGCAAGTTTTACAGTTCGCCATTGAGTATCCTTTAGCCACCCCTGACCCCTCGCATTCAGAACAGGAATCGAGTATCTCGTATTCAATGACCCTTGATGTGCCCAGGTCTTTCTTGCTCACAGCGACTTCCACATACAAGTCCTCTCCTTTGGAGCGCTCCTCCTGCTGGGGAGAGCGGTATCCAAAAACATCCGAGAACATGTCGAACAGATCTTCCATTCCGCCGGCCCGGCCGCGTGAGCCGAACAAGTCGGAAAAATCAAAACCCTGGCTGTATTGGCCGTGAAAACCGCCGTCATTATAGGCAAAACCGAAGTTGTCATAATTAGACCTCTTCTTGGGATCGGACAAGATTTGATAGGCCTCGTTTATTTCTTTAAACTTGGCCTCGTTGCCCGTTTTTTTATCGGGATGATGTTCGTGAGCCAGCTTGCGAAATGCCTTTTTTATTTCATCATCGCTCGCCGTCCTTGGTACTCCCAAAATTGTGTAGTAATCTTTATTCATAAAATGACTAATTAGTAATTAGACATTAGAAATTGCTGTATTTAGGCCTTATTTTACACCACTTGACATTTCATATCAAGGTATGCTATAATGGTTATATCAGAGCTTGGGAAGGGAAACTTGTTGGGGAGCCGGTTGCTGTCCCTCAACCCAGCTGTTCTGGCCGACATCGTGTCGGCTAAAATTAATAAGAATCGGCTCCACGCGTTCTTTTCAAGATTCGGGACAGATAAGCGGGCGCCGCCAGAAGGCTGCGTATCACGTAAGCTGTCCTCCCGAAACCTGGCCAGGAAGAACATAGCGGCGACGCCTACACAGGTTCGCGGCATTTATTCCTGCAATTTAAAAAAACTGCCGGATAGCATACCAGGGTGTGACTCCGGCACGCGTCTTCCTTCGAGAAGGCGTTTTCTTTTTCTTAAATTCAAAGGTCAGAATTCATATAATACTTTCTATATTTTCCGCTTACTTATGATATTTCATAGTATCATAAGTTAAACAACTAAAACCTCTGCTTTTACATCGCGCTCTTCCACTTCAAGCAGTTAGTCCTTGGGTTCTTCTTTGGGTTCTTCCTGCGGAGGCGGTGTCTGTTGTTTGTATAATTCTCCGCCGACTCTTTGCGCAACTTTGGACAGTTCTTCGGTAGCTTTTTTTATTTCCTCAACACTCTCCGATTTCAAGTTTGTTTTAACCGCTTCGGCTTTCTCGTTTAATTCTTTTTGGTCCTCTTCTTTTATTTTAGCATCGTTTTCCTTAACCATCTTCTCCGAAGTGTAGACGAGTGTTTCGCCAAGATTCCTGGTTTCGGCCAGTTCCTTTCTTTTTGCGTCCTCGGCGGCGTGTTTTTCCGCATCAGCGGTCATCCTCTTTTTTTCGTCCTCCGAAAGGCCGGATGAACCCTCTATTTTTATGGACTGCTCTTTTCCGGTGGCCTTGTCTTTGGCTTTTACGTGTAAGATGCCGTTGGCGTCTATGTCAAAGCTCACTTCAACTTGAGGAACGCCTCGCGGAGCCGGAGGAATGCCATCAAGAATGAATCTCCCCAGTGTTTTATTGTCATGAGCCATCGCCCTCTCTCCCTGAAGAACGTGTATCTCAACCGAGGGCTGATTGTCTGCCGCCGTTGAGAATATCTGCGTTTTAGAAACCGGCACGGTGGTGTTCTTCTCTATCATCTTTGTGGATACCTGGCCAAGCGTCTCGATACCGAGAGACAAGGGCGTGACATCCAAAAGCAGAACATCTCTTATCTCGCCCTGCATAATTCCCCCCTGGACAGCCGCTCCCAAAGCAACGACTTCGTCGGGGTTGATATCCTTGTGCGGGTCTTTGCCGAAAAGTTTCTTAACTTCTTCTACGATAAGCGGCATTCTGGTCTGTCCGCCAACCAGTATCACCTCGTTAATATCGCCGGTTTTGAATCCGGATTCGTTCAAGGTCTTTTTGGTAAGTTCTATGGAGTGCGTGACGAGGTCTCCTACCAATTCTTCGAGTTTTGCCCGAGTAAAGGCCATGCTGAAATGCTTCGGCCCGGAAGCGTCCGCGGTCAGGAATGGGATGTTTACTTCGGTCTGAAGAGTACTTGAAAGCTCATGCTTGGCTTTTTCCGCGGCGTCTTTAAGCCGCTGGACGGCCAGCTGGTCTTTGGACACGTCAACCCCCTGGTCTTTTTTAAACTCGCCTATCAAATAATTGATTACCCTTTGATCCAGATCGTCTCCCCCGAGATGCGTGTCGCCGCCGGTTGATTTGACCTCGATTGTGTCGTCGCCTATCTCGAGCACAGAAATGTCGAATGTGCCTCCGCCAAAGTCATAGACCACTACTTTTTCATCTTTTTTCTTATTTAATCCGTAAGCCAAAGCCGCGGCAGTCGGCTCGTTTATAACGCGCTTAACGGTCAGTCCCGCTATCTCTCCGGCGTCTTTGGTCGCTTTTCTTTGAGAGTCGTCAAAATACGCCGGAACAGTGATAATGGCTTCGGTAATTTTTTCGCCCAAGCGGTCTTCGGCATCAGCCTTAAGCTTCTGCAGTATCATTGCCGATACTTCTTCGGGCTTATGCCATTTGTCGCCTATCTTTACTTCCACTCCGCCGTTGGAGGCCTCTCTTATCTCATAAGGAAGAAGCTTCTTGTCCCTTTGGACCTCTTCGTCCTTAAAACGGCGCCCGATGAGACGCTTAACGGAAAAGATGGTATTGGCCGGGTTGGTAACCGCCTGGCGCTTGGCAGTCACGCCCACATACCTTTCCCCGCTCTTGCCCATAGCGACTACCGAGGGGGTAGTCCTCATCCCCTCTTTGTTCTCTATTATCCTCGGCTGGCCAACCTCAACCACCGCCATTGCGCTGTTAGTTGTCCCTAAATCGATTCCTAATATTTTTGCCATATTATTTTTATTTAATTAGTTATTTTATTATTTTTACTCTTGCCGGACGGATAACCTTGCCGTGCATCGTGTATCCCGCCCGTACTTCTTCTGTTTTATCACCGCTTTCTCCTTCCACCGCTTCCCCCGACGCTTCGGTCGGGGCCCCGACTTCTGACGTCGGGGATGACTCTATTGCTTCATGAAGATTTGGGTCGAATGCGCCTTCTGTGCTTATCCTTTCGATGTTGTGTTTTTTCAAGAACTCTTCGAATTTCTTAACCACCTGGTCCAGCCCCGGATTTCCTATTTCTTTTGACGCTTTTTCCAAATCGTCCACTAATTCGATTACCTCCAGCACGACCCTCTCATTGGCGAACTTGGCGAATTCCGACAACCTCTTCACTTCATCTTTCTTATAATTTATGAAATCAGCCCTCTCCCTCTTCCAGTTATCCAGGTATTCCTGGGCCTGGACTTTCGCTTTTTCCAATTCGGTTTCGATGTTCTTGTCTTCTTTTTGTTCGTCCATATTAATAAAGTTTATTTAATTCCTCGGTTATGTATTTGATCAGGGAGATATTTTTCTCGTAATCCATTCTGGTCGGTCCCACAAGCGTCAGTGAACCGATACAATCCCCCGGAAGACCGTACTTGGCGCACATAATGGTTTCGTGTTGGATCTGCCTGAAAGGACTTTCTTTACCTATCATTATCTGAACCGGCACTCCCCGGGGCGCGCCCAGCGTGTTGAAGAATTCCCGCTCAATGAACTGGAACATTCCCTCAAACTCTTCGAAGAAACTGGCCAGTTGAAATACTTTACCGACTTCTCTGAACTCCGGATGTTCAAATAAGCCGGCCAGTCCTTTTTTAAAAAAGTCCTCATCTGTGGAGATTCCCGTAATCACTAAATTGTCCGAAAGATCCGATAATACCCTGGCCACGATCTTATTGATTTCTCTCGGGTCTGAGGGCGTGCCATGTATCGCCCGCTTAATTTTGTTTTTATACTCCGCTCCTAAATCTAAATTGGCCTCACGCTCCAACAGCGAATTTACAAAATATCTGTATGTTTTGTCCGTCGGCACCCTCCCGCCGGAGGTGTGGAGTTGTCTTAAATAACCGGCCTGCTCCAAATCGAACATTTCGTTCCTTATTGTGGCCGAACTTAAATGTAAATGACCCTTATCCGCTGCAAGAACCGACCCGACCGGTTTTGCGGTTCTAATATACTCTCTAACCACGAAATCAAGCAATTTTTCCTGTCTTTTGCTTATCATGTGTTCTATAAATATCTAATATATCCAATTACACCTATAGTATATTCCCCATTAGCACTCTGTCAAGAGAGTGCTAATGGGGAATAAAGACGAATAAAAAAGTCCAATCTTAAGAACTTCGCATATCCATTAGGAAAAATTTTGCGTTATCCACATTGACTAAATTTGTTTTGGATATAAAATATCTCTGTGGCTCTGATAATGGAGCCCTAAAATCTATATGTTCATTCTTATAGAAAAACTTAGGGCTCCGCTCTCTGGAGTAAGTGAGCGGTAAGAAACGTGATTACTGAAACTAAGCGTGAATTGTCGTGAATGAACCAAGACAATTAGCGGAGCCCGGCCTGCGCAAGTAGGGTCAGAGGATAGACAGTGTTGAGGGGGATGAATTAGTAACGGAGTAATGACTCGATTACTAAAGTGTCCGGGCGTTTCAGTGCCTGGAAGAAAGTCCTCTCTGGAGTAAGTTTATCCTTGGGAAGGGACCGGATTCATTATCCGGTCTTTTCTTTTAAGTCCGACTGCACTTGGAATAAATATATAAAAACTATAAACTATATATGACACTATGAATCTCCAGAGTATAGAAAAAATAAACCTTTTCAGCCAAAAAGATAAAATAAGAGCCGATATAATACTCGGCGACTGCTTTGAAGCGCTAAAGAAAATAGATGATAACAGCGTTGATTTAATAATTACTTCTCCCCCTTACGCCGACCAAAGAAAAAGCACTTATGGCGGTATTCACCCTGATAAATATGTGGACTGGTTTTTGCCTATAACCGGCGAACTTCTCCGAGTTCTTAAGCCCACCGGAACTTTTGTTTTAAATATTAAAGAAAAGGTCTCGGAGGGTGAGCGGCATACCTATGTAATGGAATTAATAACGGCAATGAGGAAGCAGGGCTGGCTTTGGACGGAAGAATTTATATGGCACAAAAAGAATTGCTACCCCGGTAAGTGGCCTAACCGATTTCGCGATGCGTGGGAACGTCTGCTACAATTTAATAAGCAGAAGGATTTTAACATGTATCAAGAAGAAGTTATGGTGCCTATGGGCGACTGGGCCAAAACCCGCTTGAAAAATCTTAGTGAGACAGATAAACGTAGAGACAATTCAAGAGTAGGCAGCGGTTTTGGGAAAAACATATCCAAATGGGTAGGCAGAGATATGGCCTATCCTTCCAATGTATTGAGTATGGCCACCGAAACATCGAATAAACAGCACAGCGCCGTTTTCCCAAGAGAACTGCCGAGCTGGTTTATCAAACTTTTCACGAAAACGGGCGATGTGGTTCTTGACCCCTTTCTCGGTTCAGGCACCACATCAATCGCCGCGCTCGAGCTTGATCGCAACTCAATCGGTATTGAAATTAAAGAAGAATATTATCAGTTGGCAATTAAAAATATTAACGAACAAACCAAACTAATATGAATAAATTAAATTATGAAAAACTAAATGAATTTATATCCTCGGATATTATAGGGCCTTTTTATCATATTCGTTTGGAAAGATTAGAATCCGCCAGTTTGGCCATTATAGCTAAGAGAAAAAATCCTTATTTATTTAAGGCCAAAAACATAGAAACCGCAGGCGATCTTGCGAAGGCGGTTCTTGACGCTTTTCTCTCCTCGCAAGAAGAAACAATTTTTGGCGACTTAATGGAAAATCTTGCGATTCATGTGTGTCATGAGATTTTTGACGGCAATAAAGCAGAAGAGGGAAAATATCGTAGCGTTGATCTTATTTTTACGCGAGATAACAAACTATATATCGTAGGCATAAAGTCCGGTCCAAATTGGGGCAATAGCGACCAAATAAATATCATGAAAAAGAACTTTAAGGCCGCAAAAAAACTTATTCGGGCAGCGCAAGAAGATACTAAGACCATCGTCGCCGTGAACGGTTGTATGTATGGCAGGGACAATAAACCTCACAAAGTAAGCAAAGACCCCGACTTAAGCTACTACAAAATATGCGGGCAAGCATTTTGGGAGTTAGTATCTGGAGACGACCAGCTCTATAAAAAGATTATTCAACCACTCGACAAAGAGGCCAAAAAGAGAGATGAGACCTTTAAAAAGTTGTATGTGAAAAAGATTAACGAAATGACTAAAGACATAGTTAATTTATTTTATGTCAAAGATAACCTGGACTGGGAAAAAATTATTGATTACGTCTCAAAAAGTTAAACAAAGTAAAATAAAACGCCTTGTTTATATTTAATGTCTAATAAACTAAAAAAATTCTGGAAGTCGCTCGGGCCCGGTTTGATAACCGGCGCGTCGGATAATGAGCCGTCGGCAATTGCCACCTACTCCATCGCCGGAGCCAAGTTCGGGTTGGGCATGCTTTGGGCCTCGCTTTTTTCTCTGCCGTTAATGATCGCGGTCCAGGAAATGAGCGCCCGCATCGGCCGGGTCTCGAATTTGGGTCTGGCCGGCAATATGAAAAAACACTACCCGAAATGGGTAATGGTCTTCATATCGTCTTTGATCGTTGGCATTAACACCATCAATATAGGCGCCGATATGGCCGGCATGGCCCAGGCAATGACCCTTATCGCCCCCTTCCCGGAGAAGTTAACCGCTGTCGTAATGACCTTTGTCATTTTGCTCGTTGTCGTTGCGTTGCCGTATCAAAAAATATTTATGATATTCAAGTGGCTGTCCGTTGCCCTTGCGACATATATCCTGACCGTTTTCACCATTCACCAGGATTGGCTTCAAATTTTTTACCATGCCGTAGTCCCCAATCTCCAGTTCAACAAAGAATTCTTCGTGGTGTTGGTGGCATTCTTCGGCACCACGCTTTCGCCTTATCTTTACTTCTGGCAGGCCAGTCAGGAAGTCGAAGAAAAAACGCTGGAACAGTGCAAACCGGGCAGGGTCTGCCGCCTGAAACCCGCCACAGAACAGGAACTTGAAGACCTTAAAATAGACACCCGCGTGGGTATGGGTTTCTCTAATATCATCACCTTCTTTATCATTATCTTAACCGCGTCCACTCTTTTCCGGGCCGGTTTTAATCACATTGAGACGCTCCAAGACGCCGCCCTGGCCCTCAAGCCGTTGGCCGGTGATTACGCTTATCTTCTTTTCTCCGTCGGCATCATCGGCGCCGGGTTTTTAGCCATTCCTGTTTTGGCCGGTTCGGCCGCCTATGTCGTGGCCGAGGTCTTCGGCTGGTCGGAAGGCCTCAACCGGAGCTTTACTAAAGCAAAAGAATTTTACGGCATCGTTATTGCTTCCACCGTCATCGGCCTTTTTATACCCCTCTTCGGTTTTCACCCTGTTAGAGCCCTGTTTTACACTTCCCTTCTCTATGGCATCATATCGCCGTTTCTGATATTAATGGTCCTTCATATGGCCAACAATAAAAAGATAATGGGCGAACACACCAACGGGCCCTGGCTTAACTTTTTCGGCCATATCGCTTTGTGGGTCATGGCCGCTTGCGCAATTTTGATATTCTTTATTTTATAACATGTTAAAACTGACCAATACTCTCACCGGACAAAAAGAAGAATTTGTGCCGATGAAAAACAAAAAGGTGAATATGTTCGTCTGTGGTCCGACTGTTTATGATTATATCCATATCGGCAACGCCAGGACTTTTGTATTTTTTGACGTGGTCGCAAAGTATCTCCACCACAAGGGTTATGATGTAAATTACATCCAGAATATCACGGACATAGACAATAAAATTATAGAACGGGCGCAAAAAGAAGGCGCTGACCCGCTGGAATACGCCAAGAAATACAGCGAAATTTTCAAAGAGGACATGCTGGCGTTGGGCGTTACCTCTCCCGAATACAAAAACGCCACCGACCACATTCCGGAAGTTATCAAACAAGTTCAAACCTTGCTGGACAAGGGCAATGCTTACGTCATCGAGAATGATGGTATTTATTTCGATCTGTCCACTTTTCCTGAATACGGCAAACTGTCGGGCCGGACAGCCGGCATGGCTGAAGATGCGGTCTCCCGCATAGACGACAGCGACAAGAAGCGTAACCGCGGGGACTTCGCGATTTGGAAGTTCTCACAAGCCGGCGACCCCACCTGGCCGGCGCCGTTCGGCGCCG
>CAYIUL010000002.1:0-28391 GCA_964366725.1 uncultured Candidatus Saccharibacteria bacterium
ACGAAAGCAAAACGTCCGGGTTCGGAAACAGCGAAAGTCCAAAAACATTTCGGGCCTCCATTGAGTATGCCGACGTTCCCGCCAAAGCGGCCTTGAGGGACGGCGATCTCATTAAACGCCAAGGGGAATCCGAGACCTACGTCATTGAAGGAAATTATAAAAGATATTTACGTCCCGAAGTGATAAAACTTTATGGCCACCTTATCTCGTCTGCCGTGACCGAATTAAGCGCCGAAGATCTTAATTCATACACCACCGCAAATTACGTACGCAGTATCAATGAAAAAAGGGTCTATGCCGTCTGGCCGGACGGAACAAAACATTGGCTGAATATTACGCCCCAGCAATGGGACGCTTCCGGCCGCGACTGGAACGCCATATTCATCATCAACGATCTGGAACTGAACCATTACAAAACCGGACCGGATATTACCCGATAGTATGAAAATTTACGAAAACAAAGACACACAGCGCGAGCGCGCAATAGAATGCGTGCGGCGCTTTGGACACACATCCGACCATAATTTTGACTGGTTTGCCGACAGCGTGATCACCCCCGACGGAAAGCCGGTGTTTGTTCAGTGGCCCGACGGCACGGGCCTGCTGGCTCATCGTTACCCCGAAGAATGGAGGATCTGGTCGGACCCGTTGTGTCCCGAAGAGGATGCGGCAGACAAGATAAAAGAATTTGTCCTTAAGGTTTTTGAGGACAAAAAAATAAATGCGGTTTGGTGTGATGACATCAGCGATTCTATATACCCTGCTCTTAGAGATAAAGGCGCGAATTCAGAGCCGATATATTATTCTCTGCTTTGGCCGGTATTGGATCTGTTAAAATTCGACCCCGCCTTGGCAGGGAGGCATTTCAAGGAAATGCGCAACGCTAAAAATAAATTTTACAAAGAACACGATCTGGAGGTAGCCGATGCCAAAGAGTTTGCCAAAGATAAACTTCATCGGATAATTGAGAACTGGAAGGGATCTTTGTCGCAGGAAAAGAAAGATGTTTATGATTTACGATATCACAACGCCATTGATGACGGTTTTCGGGGATTCAAAACGGCCCGCGTGCTTATTGTTGACGGAGTCCCCGTCGGCATTAACGCCGGGTACGACGTGCCGAATAGACCCGGCAGATTTGCCGGAGCCATTGGAGTTCACGATTATTCCGTTAAAGATATTGGCACGATACTATATTTGGAAGATCTTGAATGGATGAAAAGCTCCGGATACTCCGAAGTTGACCTGCAGGGTTCGGAAGAAGATGAGGGTCTAAACATAAAACTTCGGTTCGGGGCAAAAGTTGAAAGAAAAACCGATACTTTTTCCATCAAAAAATAAGGCAACTTTTGCTGAAGTTTGTCAACGTTGCCTAATGTTTATCTTCTGCCAATATGGGCGGCATGGAAACGCCCCCCATATATCTCATAGAATCCAGCAACCGCCGGGATCTGGCCGAAACCTTTATGAGGTTCCAGGAGTATTACGAGTCCCCGGAGTTCAAGGGGCGAGTGTTCTCTGTAGAGGAATTTGCCCATTGGTATGCCTCCAAATACGGGGCCTGGACCTACTCAAGGGACTGGTACGGGTTCAATATACCTTCCAAGGTGCTGGAACCCTTCCGCCGGGGCCAGTTCGACCCTCTTACCCTCAAAGAAAAGAAACTTCTCGATGTGTGTAAAAACGCGACTGGGGACTTCTATGTCATCGGCGTCACTCCCTCGGCGGAATATTTTGACGAGACCGTTAAGCACGAGTTCGTTCACGGCGCTTTTCATGTGAACGAGAATTACCGCAAAGACGTGGCGCGCTGTCTCGCTGACCACAGGATCAAGACAATAAAAAACGGCCTCTCGAAAATGGGCTATCATTCCGATGTCTACAACGACGAGGCCAATGCTTATGTTTTAGTGGAACCCGAGACGATCAGCGAGATCGCCACAAAAAGAGATACCCAAAAATTAAGGGTTCGATTGAACTCAATATTTAAAAAGCATTTCGGATTCTCCGTTCTGGAAACTAAAGTGCCGAATTTGATGAGACGGGTTGAACACGTTCAGGTTTAGGAGCGGCAATTCTTGGCCATTGGATCTGGTCCAGATACCCCCAGCTTCTCAAACGATCGCTGTCGTTGGACCAGGTTGCCCCGATGTCGGTGCGGTATATCATATTCACCAGCATTATATTCTCAATGCGGGTATAGGCCTGCTTGCGCGCCTCCTCCATTGTTGCGCCCGAACCGGTGACTATCAGAACATAACTGGAGTTTCCAGCCGTTCTCCAGACGCCTTCAACTATTTTTACGTCCCCAAGATGGACTCCTTCCAAATTTGGTTTCTTAAACAGTATGGAGATATCTTTATACATTTCTATCTCCCAGGGATCCTCAAACGGGAAAGGCGGAGTGACAATAACAACGCCGATCTGAAATCCTCTCTTTGTTCGCAAATTGAAATCCTGACGGTTCGCCATCGCGTATAAAAGCTCGCCCCAGCTGCTCAAGACACCCTCGTGCTGGATATTTATGGTCGGATATCCGAACCGGCAGGTGAATTCAAGGGGATAAATTCCTCTCCCGTTGACGATGCAATTGATATCTATGTATCCGACATATCCGGCATTTCTCAAATCCTCCTCCATCTTGCCGGTGGTCTCGGCAAAAAGAACGTTCGGTTCGGACCAGAACATGGAGGTTCCCATTTCTCCGGTCATTGGCCCCAACTCTCCGGGGAAAAGCCGTTTATGTTCGAAGGCGACGAGTATCGGAGTGATGAATTTTTCCCCGTTGAAGAACGCCGATGCCCCAACCTCGATCCCGCTTACGTGCTTTTGAAGCTGGAAGTGCTTTATGTTCTTTGAAAGTATTTTTTTATTGGATTCAAGTATTTCAATAAGGTCTTTCCCGTCCTCTTCTTTTCCGATAAGCAGGAAGCCGCTCCAGTCGCTGGGAACTTTACCTGACGGCTTAAAAACATATCGGCCCGGGTTCTCGCCTATGAATTTAAGGGCGGTATCGTAGTCATCAAAGTCCCAGGAAGGTAGAGTAAGCATTCCAAGGCGCTTCATCTCGCTTTGTCCGAACTCCCGGTCTATCTCAAGCTTGTCGGTATATACGCTTCCGCCCACGACGGCTTTGCCGGCCTTTCGCAAGCGGTCCGCTTCGGCCCCGAAGCCCGTGTCGTCAAACACGATGACATCTGCCCAGTCCGTGTATTTTTTCCAATCATCCACTTTCTCCAGAAAACCGTCATATTCGTCCATTACATTTTTTATGTAACATTTAACTTCATGTCCTTCTTTCTGGATCTGCCACGCCAAGTCGCCGCTCAATGCTTCCCATGAGACGAATAAGAATTTATATTTTTTTATTTCACCATTGTGGCCGTTGCCGTTTCCATTTGCCATAAAGTTTTTTCAGTGATATTTTAAATCTATACGCAATTTGAGTTTTTGTTAATCAAATTTGTGCATAACTTGATGAAAGTCGATATTTCTACAAAAAATATTTCTCTAGATGAGCCGTTGGAAAATTTTGTGCGAGAAAAAATAGGCGGTCTTGATAAACTCATAGGCAACGATAAGTCGGAGGCGAGAGTTGAGATAGGCAAGCCGTCGCGGCATCACAGGTCGGGACGTGTTTTTCGGGCCGAAGCCAATATCAGTATGGGCGGAGTGTTATTAAGAGCCAGCTGCGAGCACGAGGATTTGCGCAACGCCATTGTTGACATAAAAGATGAGCTTCAGGAGCAGATAAGGAAATTCAAAGAGAAGCGCACCGACCTGTCCAGGCAGCCCCAAAAGTAATTCTAAAAATGAGAAAGCCCGCCTAAGCGGGCTTTCCGGACTTTTTCCGGGTGGAGGTGGGCGTCGAGGATGATGCGGCCCTCTCTGAACCTCTGCTTAACCTCATCTGTGTGCCACGGAGCGTATCCTAAGGTTGGGAGATATAGGCGGCTACCGAAGCTGGGATGAAAAACCTCCTCTTTCCCGTCATCGTGCCAAGATCTGTATACGAAGGGACTGAATCGGTTGCCCCAACGCACTTCGTAGCGGTCTCCAAACTCGATGACCTGCGGCGTCATTGGCTTGTTGAGCGTCTGCCAGATGATGGCGCCGCCGATGATGACCAACATTGCCACGAGCGTCGAGACGACGAAATGTCTTTCGCGAGCTTTCTCCTGTTCGGTCATGTTAACTCCTTGTTGTGTGGGCGAAATGCCCCATGAGCTATTTATAATTATACCATGAAAAGTGTCTCTTTGTCAAAGGATATTTTTCTGATATACTCTAATGGTTTTTAAGATTTAATTATGTCGTTCATATCCGCTATATTTGGTGATGCCAACGCCAGATATATAAAATCACTCAAACCGCTTGTTGAGCGGATCAATTCACTTGAGGGCGACTTCAAGGGTCTTTCGGACGCCCAACTCAAAGAAAGGTCCGCGGAATTTAAAAAACGTGTTTCAGGGGGCGAAACGCTCGATAATATTTTGCCCGAAGCATTCTCTGCTGTTCGTGAGGCGGCCCGGCGCACGCTCGGCCAGAGGCATTTTGACGTTCAACTTATGGGAGGAATTGTTCTGCACCGCGGCAAGATAGCAGAGATGAGGACCGGTGAAGGCAAGACCCTTGTTGCTACTCTACCCACCTACCTTAACGCACTTGAAGGCAAAGGCGCTCATGTTGTTACGGTCAATGATTATCTTGCCCGGCGTGATGCCGTTTGGATGGGGCAGGTGCATAACGCGCTTGGTCTTTCCGTGGGCTGTATCAATCACGACTCGAGCTTCTTATACGACTCTTCCCATGTAACCAAAACAGAAGACAAAGAACGCGATGTGGAAGGCGGCTTCAAAATAGTTCATGAATTTTTGCGTCCGGTTACCCGCCGCGAAGCGTATGGAGCGGATATCACTTACGGCACCAATAACGAATACGGGTTTGATTATCTCCGCGACAACATGGCTTACGAGGTTGGACAGATGTCTCAAAGACCTGCCCGCAATGCTACGCATAGCGTTGCAGGCGGGGGGCATCACTTTGCGATTGTGGACGAAGTGGACTCCATTTTAATAGATGAGGCCAGGACGCCTCTTATCATTTCCGCGCCCGATGAGGATTCCGGAAAACTTTACGAGACATTCTCTAAGATAGTTCCGCGATTGAGTGAAATCGAGGATTATACAATTGATGAAAAGCTCAAAGCCGTCTCAATTACCGAAAGCGGAATAGAAAAAGTCGAAAAGATGCTGGGTATCAGCAATATATATGAAGAAGGCGGGGTCAGGCATGTTCACCATCTTGAACAAGCGTTAAAGGCCCAGGTGCTTTTCAAGCGCGATAGGGACTATGTCGTAAAGAACGATGAAGTAATAATCGTAGACGAGTTCACCGGCCGATTGATGCCCGGCCGGAGATGGTCGGAAGGACTTCACCAGGCCGTCGAAGCGAAAGAAGGCGTAAAAATCCAAAAAGAATCTCGCACGCTTGCCACTATTACCTTCCAAAATTATTTCAGGATGTACGGCAAACTCGCCGGAATGACTGGAACGGCAAGGACGTCGGCCGAAGAATTTCACAAGGTATATAACCTTGATGTCATTTCTGTTCCCACCAACAAGCCGATGGCCAGACGTGACACTCCCGACAGAATATTTAAGACCGAGAACGGCAAACTTAAGGCCATAGTCCGAGAGGTCAAAGAAAGACACCAGAAGGGCCAGCCGGTGCTGGTAGGCACCGTTTCGATCGAAAAAAATGAGTTGTTGTCGATGATGCTCAACCGTGAAGGCATACCGCATAACGTGTTGAATGCCAAACAGCATGAGAGGGAAGCCGAACTCCATGCCCAAGCCGGAAGACCGGGAGCGGTTACCGTTGCCACAAACATGGCCGGCCGAGGCGTGGACATCATTTTAGGGGGGAACCCTCCGGAACCCAACTCGCAGGAAAAATCAAAGGAAGCAGGCGGTCTCCATGTTATCGGCACAGAGCGTCACGAAGCAAGAAGAATAGACGACCAATTGCGCGGCCGCGCCGGAAGGCAAGGCGATCCGGGTTCGTCGAATTTCTACGTTTCGATGGAAGACGACCTGGTCCGTGTTTTCGGCGGCGACAGGTTAAAAAATCTGATGGACCGCCTTGGAGTGGGCGAGGACGACGTCATTGAGAACAGGTTTGTTTCAAGCGCTATCGAGCAGGCCCAGTCGCGAATCGAGGGCCACAACTTCGATATCCGAAAATACGTACTTGAATACGACGATGTCATGAACAAGCACCGCGATTCGGTGTATCGCGTCCGCAAAGAAATACTTTTCTCGGATAATAATAAAAATCTTGTTTTGGAATGGATATCCCCTTATGTCGAAAATTCCGAAGAACAATATGATAGAAAAGAAAAAGAAATCGGCCCAGATATGATGAGACAGCTTGAAAAGTTCGTGCTTCTGCGGGTTATCGACCAAATGTGGCTCGACCACATCGAGGCAATGGAGCACCTTCGCGATTCGGTGCGTTTGCGCGCATACGGCCAGAGAGACCCGTTGATCGAATACAAAATAGAAGCTCAAGGCATGTTTAAGGACTTGATGGAGGCCATGAAGTCCCGGGTGGCCAATTTGATATTCAGGGCCGAATTTACCCGAAGGCCGGAACAACCTCGCAATATCCAGGAGTCCCGTCCCGACATCACTGGTGACCCCCACAAACACCAAGAGGTGGTTAACGAACCAGCGCACAGGCAGGCAAACCCCGGAAGCGAACCCAAAATAGGCAGGAATGACCCCTGCTGGTGCGGAAGCGGAAAAAAGTATAAGAGATGTCACGGGAAATAAAATAGCCCGCCACGAAATGTGACGGGCAGAGTCTAGAACGATAACCAGATTGCGACCAGGGCCAGAACGATTGCTACGATACAGACAACATGTAATGGCTTCATAAAGTCCTCCTATTGCAGATTATATCATAACTTTACAACAATGTAAATAGCCCAAGAAGCCATCTGTTGCGGGCATGTAAACAAATATAAAAAGTGTCATGGGGCGTAGGGGTAAGAAAAAAGCCCGCGGGGCGGGCTTGGGACTAGGACTTGGGTTTCCAGAGAGGACAGCGGGTTACCGCGAGAGCAACATTGTCCTGAACACAGACTCGGTAGAAAGCTTGGGCGATATGACAGTTATCCGGCTGACCGGGCTTCAGATTTCCACAGTTAAGACAAAGACATTCAGATCGGCGCAGAGATTCGGTTGTCGAGTTTACCCAAACTTGATTTCCGTAATGCGTTTCCTGTTTCGGTTGTTCCTTCATCGGAAAACCTCCTTAAAAGAACTGATACTGATTTTAGGATAACAGAGCGTAAAGTGAAATACAAGTCCCTGTGATATTTTCTATATTTCGGCAAATTCGACGGTGTCATACATGGAAAAAGGGCTTAAAATAAGGAAAATCCCTGCGGTTGGTTATTAAAAAAGCAAAAATGCCACGGAGCTTAAAAAAGAATTGCCCGCCGGTGGTCCGGCGGGCGGGGTGCGAACGAAACTGCTTGAATTTTACTCGACGGCCGTTGGCCGTTCCATCGCTCTATAGCGGTCGGGTGTTCCAGCGCAGTGAGCGGCCCCGTTGAGGGCGGAGGCGGCCAACTTGGCATCCTTATCTGTCTTCGCTCCGGCGATGAACTCCCTGGTGCGCGCGTTGACGACCCACCACGGCTCTTGCTTGTATTCCTGTTCAGGGTCAGACATCATCCACCTCCTATTTCTATAGTATATCATATTTTACAAATTTGTAAATACGCTGTTGGGGTTAATGATGTTAAAATCAAAAAGTGAACACAATGGCAAATAAAAAGCCAAAACAAATAGTTGTGGCCGTGTCCGGCGGTTTCGACCCGATTCATATTGGGCATATCCGCTTGATAAAAGCCGCAAAAAAACTCGGTGACAAACTTGTGGTAATACTGAACAACGATAACTGGCTTAAAAAGAAAAAGACCCATATCTTTATGCACCAGAAAGAAAGAAAGGAAATATTGGAATCGATTTACGGCGTTGACGAAGTGATTCTGACCGATCATCCTCGGAATCCAAAAGACATGAGCGTTTCAAAAGAGATTCTCAAGATAAAACCCGACATTTTTGCCAACGGAGGAGACCGAAAAGCGGAAAAGGATATTCTCGAAACCGAGGCCTGCCGCAGGGTGGGATGTAAACTTATTTTTAACGTCGGCCATGGCGGCAAAGTTCAATCCAGTTCATGGCTTTTAACGAAATACGTGGAAAAAGTAAAACCAGCCAGAAAGTTAAAAGTGCGTAAAATACTGAATGAACTGGAAGCCGTGTTTAAGGGATCGCAAATAAGATTTCCCGAAAAGTTGCGGCTCAAGACATCAAAAGTGATTCTTCAGCTGATGAACCGCAAAAGAGGATTCGGGATATTTGTTGTTGTCGGCTGGAAAAATAAGTGGAGAAAATATACCGACCTGCCCGATGCCCAGCAGGATATTTACGTAAAGCATCATCAAAATATCCTGAAACACTATAGAAGCCACAAACACGACATTGAAACGACGGTTAATTTCGACGGAGCCATCTTAATAGATGCTAATGGAAACATCGTACACTCCGGGATAATCATCGAAGGGCTGCGGCCGAGGGTCATTGCCGGAAAGATAAACCCGGGAAAATTCAAAGACCTTTCGGAGCAGTTCGGGTTCAAGGGCAAAGTCCACTCGCGCCACCTGTCGGCGATAACGGCTTCATACATTTTCAAGGGCACAACCGTGTTTACGGTGTCCGAAGAGAACGATTCTTTTCATGTCTTCGAGGGAGGCAAAATAGTTTATCAGATCTGATCTACTAACGGCGTTTTTAGTTTGACTACCGTTTGTTTTTATCGTATATTTTTGCTCAAGTTCTTTAAGACGGGAGCTAAAATGGGCCTTGTCAAGGTAAGATCATACCGCGAAGAAGTGCTTGAGCCATTATTCACAATGGCTAGGCGTAATCTTAATTTCTCTATTGAATCCATGGGATTTGTTGACCACGGACTAGTTACTTATCCATTGTTCTGCGTGTCGGTCACAGGCGGAACAGTTAAGGAAAAGCGGGATGTCTTGATTTCGGGAGGTATTCATGGAGAGGAACCAGCCGGGGTTTATTCTGTTATGAAGTTTCTGGAAAGCGATTTACACAGTTTTTTGGACGAATATAGATTTTTGATCTTTCCATGCATCAACCCTTTTGGTTTTGAACATAACTACCGTTTTAATTCCGACAGGGTCGACATAAACAGGCAGTTCAAACCGAAAACAGATTGCTGGGAAGCGGTAAAAGTTGTCCGTATACTTTCTCGATTTAGGAGAAGATTTGTCTGTACAATTGATCTGCACGAAACAGACCCGAACTGGGCGGACGAAGGATTTACCGCGGCCGACAATCCGCACACCTTCTATATGTGGGAGTCCTGCGCCGATAAGAGCATCAGGGTCGGAGACAGGGTTACAGACGTGGTGAGAAGAATGGCTCCCGTCTGTGATTGGGCCAAGATCTATGGGGATGCCAGTTCTTATCCGGGCGTCATCTGGTATCCGGAAGGATGCGGAAACCCGGTCTATGCCCAAGGCACCACGCTGGAAGCATATCTGAACGCCAATTATACTCCCCAGTCATTTACGCTGGAGACCCCGTGTGGTTGGGACATGGAAAAGAGGGTAGCCGTCAATCTGGCTGCCGTCAGGACCATTCTTGAATTGAAACGAAACGCCTGAAAAGGC
Source organism: uncultured Candidatus Saccharibacteria bacterium (assembly GCA_964366725.1). Taxonomy (GTDB): domain Bacteria; phylum Patescibacteriota; class Minisyncoccia; order 2-02-FULL-40-12; family GWA2-44-9; genus JACPAB01. Next base: position 9,773 of record CAYIUL010000002.1, read on the forward strand.
GTTTTAAATTTGACCGATACTCGCTTTTATTGTAGATTTCGCCAATCTTGGATGTTCTTTGAAAGGACAACTGCCATGCGGCTTGAATCTATCAGTATGGACAAGCCGGTCAGCTTTAAAGACCTGCCAAATGGCATGCGCTACTATGGCCGGTTTGACCGAGTGGCTAATGCTTCCGGGATCGGGGCCAAATGCGGGGCGATTCATACACCGCCCGGAAAGACAGGATTGCCGCATTTTGTCGAGCACACGTTGTGTCGAGCGACACGCAAATATACAGTCAAAGAAATTGACCTGACATTGCGCCGATATTTGGGCAGTGGCGACGATGACTGGAATGTTCGCATCGATAGAAACAGCACCTTTTACGGCCACTTGATGCTTCTGCGGCCAAGCCACATGCGCATATGCTTTGATATCTTTGCAAATATGCTGCGTGACCGAATGATCGACCAGCAAGGGCATCTCGTAGAGCAGTCGCGCATTCATAACGAGTATTACCTGCGCGGTTTAGATGTTATTGACGAGCTGTTGTGGGATACTATCCACGACAAGGCATATCAGCGCAATCCCGCCAGGCATCGTATTGATTGTATTCCGGATGAACTGCAGTCGATATCTGCCCAAGAACTTATTGCGTTCACCAAAAAGTATTATGTTCCAAGAAACATGTTCATGATCGTTCTGGGACCGCGCTTCAAGGTCGCCGAGAGAATGGCTTACAAATACTTTTCGGATTGGCCGGACTTACCGGCGCCAAAACCAGATTTTGACCTCCAAAAATGTCAGGAGTTAATTTCTGGTCAGCAAGTCCACATTGTTGAACGTCCCGGTATCGGCCAGCATCATGTGATGTTAGGGTTTAATGCTGAAAAATTTGGCAGCCCAAATCACTACTCGCTGCAGGTCTTGGTGCAGATACTGGAACTTTTGCTTGTTGACGAACTGCAGGAGCATGACCGAGGAGTGTACCGTTCACCGGTCATGCTGTCTCAGTCAAAATACCACGGACTTATTACCGCATCTTTTGCCACCAAAGACCCGGAATTCGTTGAAGAAAGCGTAGCTCGAATAACCAAAGCGTGCAAACAACTCCAGGAAAATCTCGTAGACCCGGAAGTGTTCAAATCGGCCTTATACAGGGTTTATTACGAGTATATTGGCCCGTTCGTAAATGACGCCAATAAGCTTCTGGAAATGATAATCGACTCAGCCGCCAATGGTGATGAGGATCTGGTAATCCTTCACTCTGGCAAACAAGCGTTGGAAAGTGTGACCAGAGAAAGGATCAGGGCCTTGGCAGATCGGTTCTTAACTCAAGATTTTCTTACGGTTCATATCAGGCCTGCCTAAACTGGCAGGCTTTTAATTTTCAAGATTGTTTCTCGCGCTAACATATGAACAATAATCGCAGTCCTTTCCCGGTTCCGGAATATTCTCGGATGCCAGGCATTTTTGGAGTTTAACGATAACCGGTTCTATCCAGGAGTCACTTCCTTCGTAGGGCAGTATCTTTACGTCAAATTCAAGTTTGGAGTCAAACGCTTCTTTATCGGCATTGCCGTTGCAATATACGAAATACCCAGTTGGCGAAACCTTAAATCCATTGTTCCTGAAAAGCCACTGGTATATCTCCATCTGGCGTTTGTAGCCGCCTTGCCATTCAGCATCTATGGTAACCTCGCTGTTCTTTGAGGTCGCTTTGTAATCCACTATGTGAAGTTCTCCCTTCGGATTGACCCAGACATCGTCAATGCCTCCCCGGAGAGTTAAATTTGTCTTCTCGTGGAAATATTTGATGCCTCTGGTTCGTGAGTCCCTCCATTCCTCGATCTTCTCGTGGCTATACGGTATGGCATCAATGCCATATGTCTTCATAAGGGGGTGAGCAATGCCTTTTGCGCGGTGAGTGTCGAATTCTTTTTTCAAAAGAGCGTCAACGGCGCTGTTCAAGCTGAAAGGAAATCCCGGCGGGCGGGCAACCCCTAGCCGTTTGTCCAGATAAAAACATCGGGGGCATTGAACAAACAGGTCTATTCCCGTCCGGCTGACGACGAAGGGAGTTTCCGAATCCGGGTCGAACAGTCCGCGGGTCTTTTTGGGATTGTAATATTGGGACATGGATTATAAAACCATCTTCAACTATACTGAATTTAATGTCAAAAGAAAAACTCACAGCCGAGCATTTTTATAAATTCTTCCAATGTCCCCATTGGATATGGTATGACATTTATGAAGATGCCAAGAAAAAAAGGAAGATGCCTCCGCTTTTGGAGATGATATACCGCGGCAAGATGCCCCGGGCCGGTGAAGCCCTCCAAAAACATAAAAAATTCGAAGAAATAAGACCGGAGATGTATCGGGATCTCGACGAGGCGTTGATGGCCACTCTTGAGCTGATGAAGCAGGGCAAGAATATCTACCACGGGGTCCTAATGTATGAGGACTGGGTGGGCATGCCCGATTTTCTGGAAGCCCGGCCCGGCAAGTCGGAATTGGGTGATTGGGAGTATGTCGCCTATGACGCCAGGAGCTCGCTGGAGATGGGCGATGATACCAAATTCCAGCTCGTGTTTTATAGTTTGATACTCGAGCGTCTTCAAGGGAAAAGGCCCAAGGAGGCGTATATCATTGACCCGCAGGGCAACGAGAGGTCTTTTTTGGTGGACGACTTCACGGAGCAGTTCCACCTGACCCGGGAGCAGATAGAGAAGATACTCGAGGGAGAAAAACCGGCGCCTTTTTTGAAGTCGGGATGCAAACGGACGCCCTGGTATTCTCTTTGCGTTGATGAAACTCAGGGCTGCAACGATGTTTCCCTCATTTACCGGATAAGCCAGGCGGACCAGAGGCGGTTATATGACAGCGGTATAAAAACGGTGTCAGATATGGCTAATGCCGACGTAGACGATTTACGGGCCAAGCTTGAGGACTGGCCATTCGACAAAATAGTCAGGATGAACAATCAGGCCAAAGTGCTTATTACCAACGAGCCGACGATATTAAGAAAACCGGAATTCCCGGAAGTGAGACACGAAGTTTATCTCGACATTGAGAGCGACCCGACCAGAGATATTGACTACCTTCTCGGCTTTGCGGTCAGAGACAGGCAGAAAAACGAGACATCCGAATATAAATACTTTTTTGCCAAAGATAAAAGCGAAGAGCCGATGATGTGGCAGAAGTTCCTGGACTTTTTGTTTACGCTGGACGACTTCGTCATTTATCACTACGCTTTTTACGAAAGGCAGGTTTTCGACCGCTTGGTCCTGCGATACGGCGCCCCGTCCGCTTTGGTGAGCAAGTTCAAGGAAAATACCATTGACCTTAACGCCAAGGTCGTTGACTCGGTCGTTCTTCCGCTCTATTTCTACACGCTCAAAGACGTCGCCGGATATGTCGGCTACAAGTGGGACGACCCGGAAGCGGGCGGAGCCGAATCGGTTGTTTGGTATAACGATTGGCTGGAAAGAGGGGATACCGGAACAATGAAAAGAATACTGCGATATAACGAAGACGATGTCCGCGCGACGTTGGCGGTCAAAGAGTGGTTAGAAAAACAAAAACCTTCTAAGTCGAAAGAAAAACTGGACTTACCGGAGGAACTGTGATTAAATCGAGGTTGTGAAAAATTCGTATTTTGTAATCGGAACAATTTTAATATCGCTTGTTTTGTTCAGTTTTGTCTGGCCGCAGGCCACAAACAAAGCACTCAATTATTCTCACGCACCTTTTAACTTTCCAGATACCCCATTTCGATTAGGGTTGGATTTGCTTGGCGGCACTCATTTGGTTTATCAGGCCGACCTTTCCAAGGTCGAAGAAGATAAGGGGCAGGCAATGCAGGGCGTCCGGGATGTCGTGGAGAGAAGGGTGAACGTTTTTGGCGTAGCCGAACCGGTTGTTCAGGTGAGCGGGGAGGATAGATTGATAGTGGAATTGGCTGGCATCCAGGATGTTAACCAGGCCATCAACCTGATAGGCGAGACCCCGTTCTTGGAATTCAAGGAAGAAAAACCAAATGCCCGGGAAATTATTGAAGCCCAGCAAAAAGGAGAGCGTTTGGGCGAAGACCCTTTCCAGCCGACCGGCCTGAACGGAAGGCATTTGGAGCGGGCCCAAGTGGTCTTTGACCCGCAGACATATCAGCCACAGGTAAGTTTGGTGTTGAATGAAGAAGGCGCAAAATTATTTGCCGAGATAACAAAAAGAAATTTAGGAAAACTCGTCGCTATTTATCTTGACGGTTCGGTTATCTCTGCGCCGGTGGTCCAGGCCGAAATAACCGACGGCAACGCTGTCATCACCGGCACAAGCAATCCGCAGGAAGCAAAACTTCTTGCCACGCGATTGAATTCCGGGGCTCTGCCAGTGCCTATAACTTTGATATCCCAGCGGACCATCGGGGCGTCTTTAGGGGCGGAATCGATTTCCGCGAGTTTAAAAGCGGGCGTATGGGGCTTACTTCTTGTCGGACTGTTTATGATATTTTTCTACCGGTTACCGGGGATAGTGGCGGTTTTCGCCCTCGGTGTTTATACGTTGATCGTTTTATCCATATATAAATTCTTGCCGGTTACGTTAACCCTGGCCGGTATAGCGGGATTTATATTGTCGTTAGGTATGGCGGTTGATGCCAATGTCCTTATATTCGCGCGTATGAGAGAAGAGCTTAAATCGGGCAAAGGTCTTAAGCAGGCCATGCACGAGGGGTTTTCCCGCGCCTGGCTTTCGGTCAGGGACAGCCATGTCACGACTCTTCTGGGCGCCCTGATACTTTATCTTTTCACAACCTCGATAGTTAAGGGTTTTGCGTTGACGCTTGGCATAGGAGTTCTAACGAGTTTGTTTACGGCCACGACAGTAACAAGAAAGTTTTTGTATTTGTTTGTCGGACCAAGGTCCGAAAGGGCCCGTTGGTTATTTAACTAATATGCTTCCAAAGTTCTACAACTATATGTTCTGGTTCTCTATAGCCCTGACGCTTACCGCTGTGATTTTAGTGGGTATCTATGGATTGAATTTCGGTGTCGATTTTAAAGGCGGGACGGTAGTTGAGCTAGAATTTTCTTCCGGCAGGCCGGAGATCTCTGCCATACAGGGAGCATTAGCTCAATCTAACGCCGTTATCAGTCCTGCGGGAGACAACGGGATAATTGTCCGCGCCGGACAGATGACGGAACCGGAACACCAGCAGTTGTTGTCTCGTCTTCGGGCGGCTTTTCCGGAATCCGGCCTCCGAGAACAAAAATTTGATTCTGTCGGACCCGTAATAGGCAATGAGTTAAGGAGTAAAAGTATCAAGGCAATTATCCTGGTCCTTCTTTCTGTAACCGTGTATATGACGATCGTCTTCAGGCGCATATCCGGCACCGTGCCGTCCTGGATGATGGGAGTCACGGCGATAATCGCTTTATTACATGACGTGGTCATCCCGACCGGAGTGTTCGCCTTGCTTGGCCGTTATCAGGGGGTGGAGATAAGCGCCGTTTTCGTGGCGGCGGTGCTGACCATTCTCGGATATTCCGTATCGGACACAGTCGTGGTATTCGACAGGGTCAGGGAGAATGTCATAAAAGAGGGCTCAAAGCAGGATTTTGGTCTAACGGTCCACAAGAGCGTCATGCAGACGCTAACCAGGTCTTTGAACACGACATTTACGACCCTGCTTGCCCTTATTGCCATCTATCTTTTCGGGGGGGAAAGTATCCGTTATTTTGCCCTCGCGTTGATAATGGGTATTTTCCTGGGCGCCTATTCTTCGATATTTGTCGCATCGCCGGTATTGGTTTGGGCGTATAAGAGAAAACGGGGTTGACGAGTTTTAATAGTGGTGATATGGTAGTGGCACGTTTTAAAAAGCTTATCAAATAAAGACGATGGTCCCATCTGGGACCGGTGGGGGGATTGCCAAAATAAAAAGTTTAACCATGAGCGCAAATAACGCCGGTGCAGTATCTAAGACGGTCGCAAATTTGGTCAAGAACATTCCGGTCAGAAATAAAGACGTGGTTTCAAGGCGTTTTGGCTTGAAAAACGGCAAAAAAGAAACCCTCGAGTCGATCGGAAAGGGCTACGGCATCACAAGGGAAAGAGTGAGGCAGATCGAGGAATTCGCCGTAAACCAGCTTCGTAAGGTTGCCGACGGAAATCAGGAGGTTGAAAGATACGCCTCTTTGGCCAAGAACATTATCGGCGGCAACGGGGTGATAAAAGAGAGGGACATCTTCAAGGCCTTCTCGGGCAGTGAAGCCGATTCAGCCGGCAATTCTTCTCTTGCTTTTTTGCTGTCTTTAAGCAAGGACCTGGTCAGATCCGGCGAGAACGACGATTTTCATGCTTTCTGGGCCGTGTCGCCGTCTGCGCTGGAGGACTTTAAAAACCGTACTGCCGCTTGCGTGGCTTTTTTGGAAAAGACAAAAAAGCCGATGCCAGAAAGCAACTTAACCGAGTTCAGATCCGAATGGCTCAAGACATTTCTTTCGGTATCAAAAACAGTCGGTAAGAATATTTTTAATGAGATCGGCCTCGTTTCCTGGCCGGAAGTTAAGCCGAAAGGTGTCCGGGACAAGGCCTACCTGGTGCTTAAAAAAGGAAACGTCCCCAAGCATTTCGGAGATATAGCGAAGCTTATCAATACATCGGGTTTTAACGGCAAGAGGGCCAACACCCAGACGGTCCATAACGAACTGATAAAAGACGGCCGTTTTATTCTGGTCGGGCGCGGAACTTATGCCCTTTCCGAATGGGGATACAAGGCCGGAACGGTCAAAGATGTTCTGGTTGACCTTTTGAAGAGTTCGTCCAAGCCGCTTCCAAAAACCGCTTTGGTTTCCAGGGTTTTGAACTCCAGGATGGTCAAAGAGAACACGATCTTGCTCAACCTTCAGGACCCCAAGGTTTTCATCAAGAATGAAGACGGCACATACTCTCTGCGTAAGGCGTAGGAATTTCCCCGGCCTCGCCGAGGCTCGGCCGAGGGCGGGCTAAACTTTCTGGCTTTTATTCCGTTTTTTCGTTAAAATGTCGTAATGGAGCAAATTTCTCCAACTCTCGATATCCTGCGGCTTATTTTTGGTTTTATCGCAGGTTGGTGGTGGGTATATCTGCCGCTCCTGTTGCTTTTTGTTTTGACGGCGACATACGAACTCTATACGAAGTTAAAATATATCCAAGCGATAAAATGGGTTCTTTTTGAGTTGAAAATTCCGCAGGACCCCGGCAAGAGCCCCAAGGCCACGGAACAGATGTTCGCCGCCCTTCACGGCACCCTCCCGCCTCCCATAAAATGGAAAGACAGAGTTTTTAAAGGCAAGATGGTAGATTGGCTTTCTTTCGAGATAGTCGGCATTGGGGGGGAGCCGCATTTTTACGTAAGAACTCCCGAGCAATATAAAAAATTGGTCCAGTCCCAGATCTATGCCCAATATCCCGATTCGGAGATCACCGAAGTTGTCGAGGACTACGTTGATTTGCTGCCCCCGTCTTTGCCCGACAACAACAACGATCTTTGGGGAGCGGAAATGATCTTAAGCAAAGAGGACTATTACCCGATCCGGACCTATCCCGAATTTGAGGAAAAATCGAGCGGACCCGATTATGTCAAAAGGATCGACCCGTTGGCGTCTTTAGCGGAAGTTATATCAAGTTTGGAATCGGGCGAATACTTGGGCGTGCAGCTGCTTGTCAGACCGACCGGAGACGGCTGGGTCAAAAAGGGCCAGGCGGAAATGGACAAACTTCAGGGCAAGAAGCCAAAAGCCGGAGAAAGTTTGCTGACAAAAGTTGTTTTCGAGATCGACAAAATAATTCCCGGCCACGTTGAAGTCAAAAAAGACGAAAAGAAACCGGAACAAACCCAGCTGACCTCCGGCAAACAGGAGGCCATCAAAGCGGCTGAAAGGAAGATGTCGAAAATAGGATTTGAATGCGGAGTGAGGTTTATGTATGCAGCTCCGAAAGAAACATTTCACCGCGCCCATATATCCGGCGTGATCGGAGCTTTCAAACAGTTCGCTCTGCAAACCATAAACAGTTTTAAGCTTAATTCACGGACGATCACCTTTGCTAAATGGCCGTTCAAAAAGAGCAAAGAATATAATAAAAAAGTTTTTTTGTTGAATAAATTCAAGAACAGATCTTTGCCGGCGAAAGGTTTCATATTGAACATAGAAGAACTGGCAACGATATACCACCTGCCGGATGTAGGCGTGAAATCGCCGTTATTGCCCCGGGTTGAGACCAAAAAAGGCGAAGCCCCGGCTGGTTTGCCGACGGGTTGATTCAAGTTAATAACTAACACATATGGAAAATCTTCCCCCAGACATTGCGTTATTCGGCGAGTCGAATTTTCGAAACAAGAAGGTCCGTTTTGGAATTAAAATGGATGACCGCCGGCGCCATATGTATATTATCGGCAAGACGGGGATGGGTAAGTCGGAACTGTTAAAGAACATCGCTATCCAGGATATCTTGGCCGGCCGGGGCTTGGCTTTTATCGATCCTCACGGCGATCCGGTGGAGGACCTGCTTGACTACATTCCCCCGGATAGGGTCAAAGACGTGATTTACATAAACCCGGCCGACTTGGAATACCCCATCGCTTTCAACGTTATGGAGTCGGTTGACCCCGATAAACGCCACCTGGTTGCCGACGGGATAATGGCCGTGTTCAAAAAACTTTGGGTTGACCTTTGGTCGGCGAGAATGGAATACATATTGAACTATACGATCCTGGCTCTTCTTGAAGTGCCGAATACGACCCTGCTCGGCATTAACCGGATGCTGGCCGAGAAGGAATATCGCAAATGGGTGGTGGACCAGGTGAAAGACCCGGAGGTCAAGGCCTTCTGGGTTCAGGAATTTGCCAAATGGGAACCGCGCTACATGATGGAAGCGACGGCCGCCATTCAAAACAAGATCGGCCAATTTGTGTCCAACGTCCTGATCCGCAATATTGTCGGCCAGCCGAAATCCACATTTGACATGCGTCAGGCAATGGACGAAGGCAAGATACTCCTGGTCAATATTTCGAAGGGAAAAGTCGGCGAAGACGCTTCCCGCCTTTTGGGAGGACTTCTGATCACAAAAATCCAGATCGCGGCGATGTCCCGGGTGGATATGCCCATGTCCCAACGCAAGGACTTTGTTCTTATCGTTGACGAGTTCCAGAATTTCGCCACCGCTTCTTTCGCCAATATTCTCTCCGAGGCCAGAAAATTCAATTTGAGTTTGGTTATCGCCCATCAGTATGTGGCCCAAATGGAAGAAGAAGTGGCGGATGCCGTGTTCGGCAACGTCGGGACTATAATCGCTTTCAGGGTCGGCGCCGAAGATGCGGAACTCTTGGAAAAGGAGTTCTCGCCGGAGTTTCTGGTTACCGATATAGTCAATCTCGGCAAGCGCCAGATATATTTAAAGCTGATGATAGACGGAATTGCCTCAAAAGCATTTTCCGCCATAACAATGGATACGATAAAAGCCCAGGAGGTCAGTTTTAGAAAAGAAGTGATTGATTCTTCCCGCCAAACTTATGGACGGTCCCGCAAAGAAGTCGAGGACTCGATATTAAAATGGCGCGAACCGATAGTTGTGCCAGGCTCGTATCCGAAAGAAAGCCCGGAACCAAGAGGAAGGGCGTCTCAATATCCGCCTCGGGATAACAGGAGCGCCAGACCGTTCGGCAGAGATCAGGGTGGGAGGCCATTCAGAAGAGAAGACGGCCGTTCCCAACAACCGCGACCAAAAGAAGCGTCATTAAGCGCCTTAAACTCTGCTCCGACCGACTTTCGGGGAAGAAAGATGGAAGAAAAACCGAGAACCCAGCCGGCGGAAAAGAAAGAAATAAATACAACTGAACTCAAAAAAATACTCGAAGAAACTCTCGGTAAAAAAGAATCATAAAAACCGGCTCAAAAGGCCGGTTTTTATGACTCTTGACATGATTTAAATAAAAGAGTATATTTAAATCACAATACCGAGGGGATGGCATCCCTCCTTCCGTGGTGCTACGCATATTGATTCTGTGCCTGTGGTGAGTTTTTCAGGACTGCAAACTGACACCCAGGTTACGGGCAGTATGTGACACGGATGTCCTAAAAAAGGGTTTTTAAGGCCAGGAGAGATAGTTCGGGAAAACAGCACTAAACAATCGGCCACGCAACACTCCTACGCAGTTTGTAGGATGAGTGTAAGCCGAAACCCTGAACGAACGGTACTGGCCGTATTTTCCGCCCCGCTTGAGCGTCGCTCGCGGGGCTTTTTGTTTTTTAAGTTTGAGCGAAGCCGTTGTTCTTCAAAAATCGTTTGCCTCCGAGGGTAACACAATGCTCAAATTAACTGATAATTTGCTTAAATAATAAATTTTAGCCGGAAAATCCTGAACGAAGTGAAGGAGGAACGGATGCTAATATTTGTTAAGCAAATTGAGAGTTAATTTAAGCATTTGTCCGAAGGAGACCGAAGGCGCAGGCAATAGGTTGAGAAGGACAACGGCGAGTGATTGATTTTAAAACTGCGTGTGTTAATTTTACGGCATGAGATCGAACAGGTATTATAAGAAATTCATCCGCATCCCGCCCAACGAGAGCATAGACATCAGAAGCATAATGCCCATTGTCCATCATCCGCTTTTCCAGCGGCTTTTGCGTATTGCTCAGCTGGGTTCCAATATTGTTGTTTTTCCGGGAGCATCCCACAATCGTTTTGAACATTCAATGGGGGTTTACAGCAAGACCTCTCTTTTCTGCGAACGCTTGGTCAAGGAAGGTTCCCTGACGCCGTATCAGGCAAAAAATATCTCGCTTTTCGGGCTGCTGCACGACATCGGGCATGGCCCGTTCTCTCATGTTCTTGAAGGTGTGACTCCCATAAGCGCAGACGAGAATGAGAACGGGCTCAATGTGCTTAAACACTTCAAACGAGAGATAGCCCAAAGCGGCGGGGATTACAATTTTATTAAAAAGTTATCGGCCCACAAAAGCCCGTTCTATAAAATAGTGATGGACAAGAATTTAGGCATGGATAAGCTGGATTATCTTGAGCGGGATGTTTATCATACCGGGTTCGGCCAAAGCCCGGATGTTAAAAGCGTTTTTGACTATCTGAACTTTATTAAAGGCGAACTGGTGATAGATAAAAAATCTCTTGAAGCCGCCAAACAGATGCAGCGGCTTTATGTGTATATGTATAAAGAGTTTTATCTGCACAAGTCCTCCCAGATCAGCCAGCGTTTTTTGGAGAAAATGATCGCGATCTGGATGAAACTTGATAAGATCGATCCCGCAAAGTTGTGGCTGATGAATGACATTGAATTATTGGCCCATATTTATAAGCACGAAGATCCAATTCTGCAGTTCCTCTACCAGTCATATAAAAACAGGGACTTGCCAAAAACAGGGCTGGTTATACGGCTAAAAAACCGCCAGTTCAAAGAAAGGATAGGCGGCAAGAAGATCAAGGTGATAGGCGAGGATAAAAAGTTTTTTGACGATTTCAGTAAACATTCTTCTTTTGAAAAACTGGAAAAAACAGAGGGCCTGATCAGCCAAGCTCTCGGGATCGAGGATTATAAAATAGTGGTTGTGCCCATGTTCTCTCCAAGGCGGTTCGTGCCTAAAGATATTCTTTATCACGATGACGGCAAAATATTCTCGCTTAAAGAAACCAACCCCAAATATTTTGAGGATATGAGATCGGAAGCCGACGATTACGTGGCGGTCAGGGTCTGTATAATCGGCGACCGGGGCCTGTTATACAAACACGCACAAAAAATAGAGCGGCTCATCAAGAATCATCTCGCGTCTTGATTTTTTTCGTTTGCGTGGTATTATCACGCAAGCTGTTTGAACAAGAAAGGTAAAAATGACCAATCCGGTTTGGCTGGCCGTTGCCGCCATGCTTTTTTACGGTGCCGGCGGACCTCTGATGAGAATGTCTCACCAGGCGGGAATCTCGACCAGGGACTTTGTGTTCATTGCCAGTTCCATTACCGTTTTGATGGCTACATTCTGGGTCAACGGAGAGTCCGAGATATTTTCGGGCCGGCTCCCGGTGTCACGCATCCTCTGGATCACGATAGCCGCCGGTATTTTGCTGACCCTGGGGTTCATCCATCTCAATCGGGCGCTTTCCGAGCCGCTGGGCCTGGCGTCTGTTGTGCTGGTCATCAGCTCCGCAAACCCGCTCATTTCGAGCTTGTTGAGCATGGTCTTTCTCAACGAAGCCAAGAAAACCCATCTGTCGATGTTCGTTCCCGGCGCATTGCTGATAGTGGCCGGAACGATACTTGTCGGCCTTAGTGCCAGATCCCGTTAAAATGGGATTTTAATTTGTCCGCCCTGTTGGATTCGAACCAACGACCGTCTCCTTAAAAGGGAGCTGCTCTACCAACTGAGCTAAGGGCGGGTATTATCTGACCATCATATCAAAAATTTCTTGATATTTCAATATTTTTCCTTTACACTCGTCTCAACTTAGATTTTTTACAAGGTCTGCAAATGAGTATGTTCTGGAAGGCCCTTCTTGTCTTGGGCGTTGCTTTTCTCTGGGCATGCCTGTCTTTTCTTTCCAATACAACCGTGGGTTTGCCTTCCGGATTTCCGTATGGAGGCGGCCATTTACTACCCCCGCCGGAAACCGTTCAAGCTGCCCTGGGACCTCATTACCACGAGTTCGGTTACGAAGAGGCCTGGGTCAGTGAAGTTGATGTTCGAAACGGACTGGTCAAGGTGGAAACAGTAGACAGCAATATTGTAATAACAGCCCGTCCTTCCATGGGAGCCATGCGCAGGTTTGATAAGGGCTGGCTGTCGGCGGTAACGGTGGTTTGCGATCAAGGATTTGGCAAGGAGTGCCCGCTAACGGGGGATTCCTACCGGATGTTCATATCGAACACTCCCGTCCAGATTGTCGCGCTGGAATTTTTGGGAAGATCCAGGAGAGTTATCAACAAAAAGACAGATTGAGCCGTCTTTTTAAGACGGCTTTTATGTCCTATTTTAAAATGTTAAAATTAAGCATATGACCACGAAGATTAAAAAAGTCAAATCAAGGCATCCCAAATTCGTGGTAGACACTATATATGTCGGTGAATCCGTAGATCTCAAAAGGATCCAGGAGGGTATAAAACAATACACGTATCTGAACAGGGACGACCCGCTGGTTGTCAGATTGTTAAAAGATCAATATGCCGTTCTGACCAAATTCGGGGCGGTAAGTTTCTGGAACGTGTCTGGAAAACTCCGCCGCCAATTTCTGAAAGAGCTCCAGCCGTATGTGAACAGTAAAAGGCCGTTCTATCCTTACGACGAAGATACGAAAGTTCTGGTGGGAAGCGGCGCAGAGAGGGTAACGTTCGAAAAGGTTTACATAACCGACCTGGATCCCGGAAAAATAAAAATAATATCTTATGTCTTATCCCAGTCCGTCGCTTTGGAACGCTACGAAGAGGATATCGAGACAAGCTTATCCGAAGTCGGAAGTATTGTGGAAGGCATGAAAGCCGTGGGCAAAGCCCCCATGTCGGAGAAAGAACTGCTTAAACAGATAGGGAGGGTTTTATCGGTCAAGCAGATCGCGGTCTCACATTTGGCGTTGTTTGATAAGCCAGAAGAAGTGTGGGAGTCACCCGAACTTGAAAAACTATATAGTTTGATGAGTTCCGAATACGAACTGCGGGTCAGGTTCGAAGTTTTGGATAAGAAGATAAATTATTTGTCGGACATATCCCAAATGCTGATGAATTTCCTGGCCGAGAAGAGAAACGCGTTTTTGGAGATCGTGATAATAGTTCTGATAGTGATAGAAATCGGCCTTTGGTTCTTGCCTCCGTTTCCGGAGATTGCCGGGTATTTAAGGACCTTCTTTTAGCTTTGTTTCAGAAATCGGCTTTTTAGGCCAATTTTTGGCCTTGCTTTTTCTTAACCATTGTGCTATAATTTCCTTATGGTTTAGTTGGTCTTTAACATGCCCTGCAGGAGGGGGCCGACATGCGACTACAAGTTCTGTTCGCCCTGGCCTACGGGCACAGGGGACCGGACGGGCAAGGCGGCTATGTGCCGGGGCTTTCGAACGAAGCAATGGCCCTGGTCGCCAAGACCCAGAAGGACCGCTACTATCACGTTGCGGTTCAGCAGGAGATCGGAACGGCGATGAGAGGTCTGGGCGTCGAGCCCGACTTCGAGGTTCTGTACGGCGGGCGGGCGTATCTGACCACCGAACAGATCATCGACGCGATGCTTGAGGATCTGCGCCAGGAAGGCGTTGACCCGAAGGATTGCGACATCAACGTTCTCTGCCACTCCATTCACTGGAGCGACTGCAAGTGGATCCTTCAGGCGCGCGGCATCAGGCCGCGGAAGGCGACGCTTGGCAAGATTCCCTACGATCCGGATTCGCACCAGTTCCAGGGGAGGAACGCGTTCAACGCGTGGCTCTACAAGTTCTGGGCTGGGTTCACCAAACTGCTCAAGGGGGAGATTTCCGTTTTCGGGCCAAAGGCCCAAGGAGTCGTCATGGTGCCAACACATCAGAACGTTCGGCGGCGGAGTCGGTTGATTATGGAGGTCATCTTGTACGCGATCGTTGTTGCCGCGGTCGTCGTCGGCGCGTATGCGTTCATCATGGCGATGGCGAGCCAGACCGACGTGAAAGTCGGACAGCTCTACAACATCATGCTCTACTCGTGCAGCCAGGCCTACGACAAGGGCGAGGGCAAGATCGAGACCGAGAAGATGTATGATGTCGTGTTCATCGCGACGAATCCGCGCGGCATGCGCCGTCAGCTCGTCCGGCCCGCCTACACCCGGCAGGATGACACCATCCCGAAGGGCCAGGGCGAATGGGTCAAGGTCGACCGCGGGACCGTTCAGGGCATCTACTACGGATGGTATACGGAGTTCCGGTATAACGGCACTCTCCAACCGGCGTCGCAGATCCCCGACTGCGTCCAGTAGTCGGTTCACGGACCGTGTGTCCGGTGTGTGCGTCAAGCATACATCGGATGCCGGTCCGTTTTTTTGATTTTAAAATTCAATGTAGTAGTATGAACTCGGTATGAAAACAAAGTCAGAGACCTCTAAATTGATGAAAGTAGGCGTGCTTATGGGCGGGCCTTCTTCCGAACACGAAGTATCTTTGGCTACCGGCCAGAATGTTCTGGAGGGTCTCGACCGTTCCAAATACGAGCCGGTTGCCGTAAAGATCGTCAAATCGGGCCAGTGGTTTCTGAACCCCGCACCAAACTTATCCGCTGACCGCCAACAGAAGGGGCGGGTTTGGTGCGGGGCAGGCGGCAAACCAACTACCCCAGAACAGGTATTTAAATCATGCGATGTCGTTTTTAACGCTCTCCACGGATATTATGGGGAAGACGGGAAAATCCAGGCGCTCCTCGACTACAACAAAGTCCGCTATACCGGTTCTGGCGTGGCCTCGTCGGCCATAGCCATGGATAAATTCCACAGCCGCGAGCTCTTCAAATTGGCCGGATTCAACGTGCCCAAGACCCTTAAATTATTGAAAGGCGAGAACTATTCCGCGCGTCTTCAGTTTTTTATAAATAAAATTATCCGCTTGCCGGTAGTCGTAAAGCCATGCTCGAACGGTTCATCCGTCGGCGTGGCTATCGTCGAAGAAGCGTCCGGTTTGAACAAAGCCGTTTTTGCCGCATTTAAGCTGGATAAAGAGGTTCTGGTTGAGGAATTTATAAAGGGGCGGGAACTCACCTGCGGTGTTTTGGACTCAATAGGGGCTCTTCCTGTAACGGAAATAATCCCGGTCAAGAGTCATAAATTTTTTAATTACCAGGCAAAATACAAAACTGGCCATGCCAACGAGCTCACTCCGGCTCCGCTTGACGATATTTTGTATAAAAAAGCGCAGGATCTTGCCGTCAGAGCCCACCAGATTCTCGGATGCCGCGGGTATTCCAGAACGGATATGATACTAAAGAACGGCAACGGAACTATTTATGTTTTGGAAACCAACACCCTTCCGGGACTGACCAAAAATTCCCTTCTGCCCAAAGCTGCCGCTGTGGCCGGCTTATCTTTTTCTCAGCTTCTCGACCACATCATTTCAAATTCATAAGCCGTTGTGCTAAAATCTGAATATGTCTCGGACCAATATCTCTGATACTAAAGATCTCGTTGGGAAAGAAGTCGAGCTTTTTGGTTGGGTAGCCACCCGCAGAGATCACGGTAAACTAATTTTTATCGATTTACGCGATCGTTCGGGAATTGTTCAAGTTGTTTTCACTCCTTCGAGTAAAGATTATGCTATTGCTTCGGAACTCCGCTCGGAATGGGTTGTTAAGATCACGGGAATCGTAAAAGCCAGACCAGAGAAAATGGTAAATCCCGACATTGAAACAGGGAAAGTCGAGCTTGAGCCGGCGGTATTGGAGATACTGAACGAAGCCCTAACGCCCCCGTTCCCGCTTGATACCGACGGCTACGAAATAGGCGAGGAAACAAGGATGAAATATCGCTATCTGGATTTACGCCGTCCGCGCTTGGCTAAAAATATTCGATTGCGCCATAAGATAGGGCTTTTTATTCGCAATTGGCTGACCGAAAAAGATTTTATGGAGATCGAAACGCCGATATTGACCAAATCCACTCCTGAAGGCGCCCGGGATTATGTCGTTCCATCCCGCCTTTATAACGGCAAATTCTACGCATTGCCCCAATCGCCCCAGCAATACAAACAATTGTTGATGGTCGGCGGTTTGGAAAGATATTTCCAACTCGCGAGGTGTTTTAGGGATGAGGATACGAGGGGAGACCGGCAGCCGGAATTCACCCAGCTTGATCTGGAGATGAGTTTTGTTGACAGAGAGGATGTAATGGAATTGAATGAGAAACTTTTGATAGATCTGGTCAAAAAGATCTATCCGGAAAAAGAAATTCAGGAAATTCCGTTTCCTCGGCTGTCTTATAAAGAAGTGATGGAAAAATATAATACCGACCGGCCTGACCTCAGAAAGAACAAAGATAATCCAAATCTCCTGGCCTTTTGCTGGATAATCGACTTTCCGTTTTTCGAAAAAGATAAAGAAGGAAATTGGACTTTTACACACAATCCATTTTCTGCGCCCAGAACAGAATTTATGGACGATTTGATGAACCAAAAAAATATAGGCGACATTCTGACTACTCAATATGATGTGGTTCTGAACGGGTGGGAAATAGGCGGCGGAAGCATCCGCAACCATCAACCGGATGCCTTGGAAGCGGTTTTTAAAATAATTGGTTTTAAAAAAGAAAGAATAAAAGAAAATTTTGGCCATATGCTTGAAGCTCTCGGATACGGAGCGCCGCCTCATGGCGGGATAGCCTGGGGTTTAGACAGATTGGTTTCTATTTTACAAGGAGAGCCGAACATAAGAGAGGTGATAGCTTTTCCCAAAACAGGCGATGCCAGGGACCTTATGATGGGAAGCCCGTCAGAGTTGGAGACAAAACAGCTGAAAGAACTCCACATCAAGGTGGAAAAATAGAGATGCGTTTCAAATTGTATTTCCTGACAATCATTCTTGCCGCGCTTATCGCGGTGAACGTCGTTTTTTTGGTCAAGTTTCCGAAACAGAGGGGTGATTTTGCCAACGCCGAGGTCCTCCACAGTTCCCAGGCCTATATTTTTCCGGTTTCCGAACCGAGCTATTTGCCGATCCTCGTTTCCAATACCGACCGGCCGGCGCTTGACGCCAAATCCGCGGGCGTCTATGACACCCGTTCCGGACGGTTCTTGTTCGACAAAAGCCCAAGGTCCCGTCTGCCGGTGGCGTCGCTGACAAAAATACTTACTTCAATGGTTGTTTTGGAGTATTTGAATACCGGCGACGTGATCAAAGTCCCGGCCGAGGCGGTAAAAGTTGACGGAGAAAAGCAAACGCTTTACGCGGGAGAAGAGATAGCGGTATTGTCTTTGATGAAACTGATGTTGGTTGAATCGTCCAACGACGCCGCTTACGCGCTGGCCTATCACTTTAAAGAAAGCACGGGAAACGACCTTGTCGGGAAAATGAACGAAAAAGCCGCGTCTCTGCAAATGATCGAATCTAATTTTCTTGATCCGGCTGGCCTGGACGATAAGGCCTACTCTACGGTGGAAGACATGACAAAACTCGCCCGCGCCGCCCTAAAGCAGGATTTGATATGGGACATTACCACCGAGAAAAGCACGACGGTCAGATCCGTTGACGGCAAGATAGAGCACAAAATAGAAAGCACGAACCAACTGTTCGGGGTCATTCCGGACGTGGTTGGAGGCAAGACAGGTTATACTGACGTCGCTTTGGGAGCTATGATCCTGATAGTGGATATTCCCGGGAAAAATGATAAAATTATCAGCATCGTTCTCGGCTCCAAAGACCGGTTTGGCGACACCCAAAAACTGCTTGACTGGGTCAAATCGGCGTATAGCTGGGAATAGTCGAATGTTTAAACATTTAAATATTTAAATATCAGCATGCCCACAGAACAATTTTTCACGGTCTTCAATGTGGTCAGGATCTTCCTGGTCGGCACGCTGGCCTTTTTTATCAACCTTGTCATCACTCATTTTTGGACAGGGGTTTTGTATAAACATTTCCGGCCCGGCAAAAGCATAGAAAGGG
>CAYIUL010000003.1:0-23612 GCA_964366725.1 uncultured Candidatus Saccharibacteria bacterium
GCGTGATTATGAAACAATGAGCGCCGCTGTGACGGCCGCGGAGACCGGACACCTGGTCTTCGCTTCTCTTCACACTAACAGCGCGTCCCAAACAGTTGAAAGGATCCTGAACAGTTTTCCGCCCAACCAAGAATCCCAGATCAGAAATCAGCTTGCCAACACCATATCCGGCGTGATCTCCCAAAGATTGATCCCGAGAATAAAAGGAGGGCTGGTCCCGGCAGTTGAAGTGATGATAGCCACGCCGGCCATCAGAACGTTGATCCGTGATAACCGCCCCAGGCAGATGGACATGGTCATAGAGACCAGCCAGGATATCGGCATGATAAGTTTAGACAGGTCTTTGGCCGACCTGGTCAGAAGAAAGGAGATCAGTTGGGAAAGAGCGGAATTCTATTCACAAAACCCCGGTGAGTTAAAGAATTTGGTATAAAAATATGGCAGGTTTTAAATACAAGATCAAAACCCAGACAGGAGAGATATTAGAAGGGACGGTAGAGGCACCGGACGAGAATGTCGCCGTCACGACCCTGCAATCGAAGGGCTATATCATCTTGTCGCTGAATCCAACCGAGAGAGGTGTCCTGTCGTCCGATATCGGCAAATACTTTTCCAAAGTATCGAACAAGGACGTGGTTTTGTTCACCAGACAACTTTCCACCCTTATAGACGCCGATATGCCTTTAGCCGAAGGGTTGAGAACTCTGGCCAAGCAGGTTGAAAAGCCGACATTTAAAAAGGTCCTGACCGAGGTTTCCGAATCCGTGGAAAGCGGTCAAGCGTTATCGGCTTCCTTAGCCGCTCACCCCCAGCTTTTCGGTTCTTTCTATATAAAACTTGTCCAGTCCGGAGAGGTGTCAGGGAAACTCCAGGAGTCGCTTCTCTATTTGGCCGATTATCTGGAAAGAAGCCAGTCCATAAATTCGAAGATAAAAGCGGCTTTGGCATATCCGGCCTTCGTGGTCTTCGCCTTGCTTGTGGTGACATCCATCATGGTTGTCTACGTTCTCCCGCAGTTACTTTCTATCTTTGAAGATATCGGAGACGTCCAACTCCCCATAACCACCGTAATATTGATATGGGTTACGACTTTTGTGAATAAGTATCTGATCTTCATTGTCACATTCCTTATCGCCTTGGTCGTAGGATTCTGGAGGTACATCGGCACCCCCTCCGGCAAGGCCTGGTTGGATAATCTTAAGATAACTTTCCCGTCCCTTGGCGTTGTGGTGAGAAGTTTATACCTTGCCCGCATATCGGAAAGCTTATCAACTCTTATCAAATCAGGGATCCCTATCCTTGACGCCCTTCACATAACATCTGAACTGGTTGGGAATATGAATTATCAGAAAATACTCCTCGATGCCGAAGAGAATGTGAGAGGCGGAGGAACGATATCCGAATCATTCTCTAAATATATCGAGATCCCTCCGCTGACCACTTCAATGGTGGCGATAGGGGAAAAGACCGGCAAGCTGGATTTCATGCTTGCCCACATATCCAAATACTATAAATCGGAGTCGGAAAACGCCATCGGAAGCATTTCCCAGCTTATCGAGCCCATCTTGGTATTGCTGCTCGGCGTGGCCGTTGCCATTTTGGTCTCGGCGATACTGCTTCCTATTTATAACTTAGTGGGGGTAAGTTAAACTAACCATGTTGATATCTCAAGTTGCGTTATGTTTAACATTTCAAGTAAAATTAAAAGTATGATAAATATAAAAAATAGATCTCAAAAAGGACTTACCCTGAGTTCATCGAAGGGATTCACCTTGGTCGAGCTTCTGGTCGTTATCGCGATCATCGGTATTCTTGCTACCCTGCTCTTATTGCAGTTGGGCATAGCCAGACAAAGAGCCAGAGACGCCAAGAGAATTGCCGATGTTAGCCAGGTAAGGACCGCTTCGGAGCTGTATTTTGACGATGCCGGATCATATCCGCAAGTGGCGACATTTGCCGGCCTGGCGGCATTACTGGTGCCAAAATATATGACGCAATTACCTACAGATCCCCTTAACGTAGGCGACTACTCTTATAACTACGCATATAACGGTTTGATAAGGTACCATATTTGGGCGGAACTGGAGCAAGCGGCAGGAGCTCTTAAAAGCGACGCGGATATCAACTCTTCGGTCGGATGGACCGGGCAAGGACGTGATGGAACTGATGCTAACGGCGTAAACTGCACAAGCACCGGCATAAACTGCGTATACGACCAGGGCCAGAACTAAAAATCTCTTAAACAAAAACCCCGCCACGGCGGGGTTTTTGTTATACTTAACTAATGGGCTACATCTTAATGCTGACTCTTTTAATCCTGGGCCTAAGCATTGGCAGTTTTCTCAACGTAGTAATAACGCGCCTCGACAAAAAGAAGGGGATACTGCTGGGAAAATCCGAATGTCCGAACTGCGGGCACCGCCTTCGATGGTATGATCTAATACCCGTATTCAGTTTTGTCATGCTTCGAGGAAAGTGCCGCTACTGCAAGCGCAGCATATCCCGTCTTTACCCTACGGTTGAGATCCTGACTGCAATATCTTTTGCGGCTTATTTAATTTTCCGGGGATTGGGCGGCCCAGGAACAGTGGTTGATCTGTTGATGATCTCGGGGCTGATAGCCATATTATTTTTAGACCTTCGGGAGTTGGTAATTCCCGATAAAATAGTTTTCCCGCTTATAATTCTGGCTTTTGTCTTTTTTCTTTCCTCTGCCGAGATCTTGACGCGGTTGATTACCGCTTTAATACTCGGGCTGGTCTTTGCTATAATGTATTTAGGGTCTCATGGACGGTGGATGGGTCTCGGGGACGCCAAGCTTGTGTTTCTGATCGGTCTGACGCTTAGCTATCCTTTGGGCGCGCTGGCGGTATTGCTTTCGGTCTGGACCGGGGCATTGGTCGGCATCACCCTGGTCGCGGCCAAAAAGGCAACGTTAAAAACGGCTCTGCCGCTGGGAACTTTCCTGGCAGCAATTTCGATAATATTCATAATTTTCCAAAATGAACTACAAAAGATCGCTCAAACCGTTTTTTAAGAAAAGTTACCTGGTTGAATTAGCTTCGATCGTTGTTTTATTGATGCTGGCCTCCGTATTCAAAATAACCGTTGATAACCTGAAAGAAACCGAAAGCGGCGGAGACGGCCTGGCGACTCTGGCGGTCAACTTTGACGACATAAAAAGAACTTTTGAAGGAGAGGTCACGGAAGACATGACCGTGCTTGACGCTCTGAATATGGCGATGGCTGCGGGCAAAATAGAACTAAACTACGCATTGGACGATGAAAACCAAACCTGGGTCTTGGAAATCAACGACCACCTGAACAGAGTGGGGGATAAGCACTTCGTGTTTTTTATTAACGACAAACAGATCAATTCCAAGGACTTGAACAAGACAGAACTCAAACCGGGAGACAAAGTAGTCATAAAATATGAGTAAGGGATTTACCCTTGTTGAGGTTTTAGTGGTGGCTGCAATCACTGGTTTTATCACCACTTTTATGCTCGCCAATTTTCAAAGAAGCAGGATCGACCTGACACTGGCCGCTAATGAGTTCGTGGAAAATCTCCGTTCGGCCCAGACACGAGCGCTTGCCAGCGCGCGGTATGATACCGGAACCGGATTGAGGGTCCGATGTGGTTATGGTATCCACTACATAAGTCCGGGGTCATATGCCATGTATACCGGTCCTGATGCTTCGTCGGTGGACTGTTTGACATTGAACAGAAACCTTGACGGAGCAGACTCAACAGTACTCACCAAGGTCTTTACCGACGCCAGGGTTGAATTCAAGTCGTCGTTCAACGATATATTCTTTGAGCCGCCTGACCCTAAAACATACATCAACAACGACTCGACAATAGGGCTTCCGCCCCAAGCAATTACCATAGGGAAAATAGGGGGTGTCTGCCCAAATGATTGCAAAACAATAAATGTTTACACATCCGGAAAAATTCAATAGAAACGGTTTCACGCTTGTCGAAGCATTGGTAACTTTGATGGTTTTAAGCATCGCCCTTGGGCCTTCTTTGATATTAACGACCAACATAAATAATACCGCCACAACCGTTAAGAACAACCTCATCGCTGCCAATCTGGCCCAAGAAGGCGTCGAGGTTGTCAGGGGAATAAGAGACACCAACTGGTTCAACGGCGCCGCTTTTGACACCGGCCTTGCCAACGGCGCCTACCGAGTCGAGTGGAATTCCGACTCTCTTATCGCTTTGGGCGCGAACCCTTTCATCAAAGAAGACAACGGATTATATAACTATTCGACCGGTAGCAATACGATATTCCGAAGAACGATCTCGATCCTGAAAGTTAACGCGGGCGAGTTGAGGATCATAAGCGAGATAACTTGGGAAGAGAGAGGAGCCAGAGCAAAAAGCGCCCTGGCGGAATCCCATCTTTTTAATTGGAAGTGATGTCTAAAAATTTTAAAACTAACAGAGAGTCTGGTTTTACTGTTGTGGAGGTTCTTGTAACCTCGCTTATATTTTCAATTATCGCAATGGCTGTAAGCGCGATATTCATCGAAACATTGTCACTGCAAAGAAGGGCGTCCGCGTCGCAAAAGATACAGGATAACGCCCTGTTCGTTCTGGAAAGCATGTCAAGAGACATCAGGGTAAGCGTTATCGCAAACCAGGAATCGCCCGGTTGCGCGGCCAATACCCTCACCATAAACCACCCCTCGAAAGGAGACGTGGTATTCAGGATGAACAACGGCGCGATCGAGAAAAGCCAGGCCGGAGGGCCTTATGTGGCCATAAGCGGTTCCGACGTCAGGTTCTCGCGGTTCAATTTTTGTATCACGGGTTCTCTGTCGAATGACAACAAGACCCCGAAAGTGGCCATCTTAACAACGGTGGAAAACGTATCCGGACGCGAGGTGCTTGAAGTTAATCTTCAAACCACCGTCTCGTCCCGAGATGAAATAAATGAATTTTCTTTTCCGTAATATGAAGACCAGTAACACACAAAAGGGTTCCGTATTGATATTTTCGATCTTGATGCTTGGCGTGATTCTGACCATCACCTTGTCTTTGGCTAACACCCTTCTTCCTCGCCTCAGATCCGCAAGCGATGCCCTGAATTCAGTGGCCGCCATATATGCCGCCGACAGCGGCGTAGAGTGGTGTCTTTACACCCAAAGAGCAAGAGTCCCCGCCGTACCCCAGCCGGTCATGTCCAACGGAGCGACATACACAATTCTCTTCGGCGCAGGAGCCGGCACATGCGCTCCTGCCGAAAGCCCGCTGAACCACACCGTCACCGGAACGTTTCGAACCGTTACAAGGGCCTTCAAGATAGAAGAATAGGATATGAAAATCTCCTAAAATAGGCCTTTTCAGGCCCGCTTATTTTGGTTATATTTAAGGACGAATATGACCAAAACAGAAGCCAAAGAACGCATCGGGAAGTTAAAAACGGCGATAAACAGGCATCGCTATCTTTATCATGTGCTGGATAAACAGGAGATATCGGAAGGAGCGCTGGACTCTTTGAAAAAAGAGCTTTTTGATCTGGAGCAGGAATTCCCCGAATTTGTCACCGCCGATTCTCCGACCCAAAGAGTAGGCGGGAAACCCCTCAAAGAGTTCGTTAAAGTAAAACACCCCCGGCCGATGCTGTCATTTAACGACGCTTTCGACGAGGAAGATATGGGGGATTGGAAAACGCGCTTTGAAAAAATACACGCCAGAGCCGGTAAGGACGGCTACTATTGCGAGCTCAAGATCGACGGCTTGGCCATTGAGTTGACCTATAAGAACGGCCTGCTTGATACTGGTTCGACCCGGGGTGACGGCCTGATCGGAGAGGATGTTACTCAAAACCTCAAAACAGTGGAGGCAATCCCGCTGACATTAGCCGAGAAAAAAGATGTGGTCATCAGAGGAGAAGTGTTCATAACCAAGAACGACTTTGAAAGGATAAACAAAGAACAAAAGAAAGCCGGTCTTAAGGCATACGCCAATCCTCGCAATCTTGCCGCCGGGTCTGTCAGACAGCTCGACCCGAAGATCACCGCCTCCCGTAACATGGACTCGTTCGCTTATTCTCTTGTCACCGACCTTGGCCAGAAAACTCACGAAGAAGAGCACCGGATACTAAAGTCATTGGGATTCAAAACAAACCCGCACAATAAATTCGCCAAAGATCTGGGTGAAGTTCAGAAGTTCAGGGACTATTGGGAAAAACACCGCGAAAAGCTGGACTACGAGATAGACGGCATAGTCGTCATACTCAACGACGAAAGATCGTTCCAGCGGACGGGAGTTGTCGGCAAAGCTCCGCGAGGAGCGATTGCCTACAAATTTTCCCCAAAAGAATCGGAAACCATCGTGGAAAACATCGTCGTCCAAGTCGGAAGAACCGGCACCTTAACTCCCGTAGCCGTTTTGCGGCCGGTCCAGATCGGCGGAACCACCGTATCCCGCGCAACTCTCCACAATATGGATGAGATAAACCGCCTCGGCCTTAAAATAGGGGACACGGTCATAGTCGGCCGGGCCGGCGATGTGATACCGGACGTTAAGAAAGTCCTGAAAGAACTGCGGACGGGAAAAGAAAGAGAATTTAGAATGCCGAAAGATTGTCCGATATGCGGCCAGCCCATTCGACAAGCTCAGGGTGAAGTCGCCTACAAATGCGTTAACAAGAACTGCCCGGCCATAAAAAGAGAGGCAATTTATCACTTCGTATCCAAAAAGGCGTTCGATATCGACGGTGTCGGGCCGAAAATAATCGACCAGCTGATGGACGCGGCTCTTGTCCGCGACACAGCCGATCTTTTCACGCTAAGGAAAGAGGACCTGTTAAACCTTGAGAGATTTGCCGAAAAGTCCGCGGAGAACACCGTAAAAGCGCTCCGAGACAAAAAGAAAGTTTCTCTCAATAAATTCATTTATTCTCTCGGCATAGACCACGTCGGCGAAGAAACGGCTTTCACTCTGGCAAAAAAATTCAAAAAACTGGACAACATTAAAAATGCGTCTCTGGAAGAACTGACATCGGCGCCGGATATCGGTCCGATAGTGGCGGAGAGCATCTATGGTTGGTTTCAAAAAAAATATAACCAAAATTTAATAAATAAATTTAAAAAGGCGGGAATAAACGTCTTGGAAGAAAAAACATCGGCAAAGTCGGAAAAACTTGCCGGAAAAACATTCGTGCTGACAGGCACTCTCCAAACTATAGGCCGAGACGAAGCCAAGGACCGCATCAGGGAGTTGGGCGGGGATGTTTCTTCATCTGTTTCCAAAGAAACCGACTATGTCGTGGCTGGAACGGAACCCGGTTCAAAGTATGACCGCGCAAAAAAACTGGGGGTTAAAATAATAGAAGAGAAAGAGTTTTTGAATATGCTAAAATAGTATCAAGTTTAATTATGGATATAAAGCATATCGCCAACTTGGCAAGAATAAAATTAAGCAAGGACGAAGAGAAAAAGTTCCCAAAAGAATTGGGCTCTATTTTAGATTTTATAAACCAGCTTAACAAAGCGGATACGTCCAAAGTCGATCCCGCCCATCAGATAACCGGTCTGGTCAATTCTTTCCGGACGGATGAATACCGGAAGGACTTTGAGATGAATGAGGGGTTAAATGAAAAACTTATAGGCCAGGCGCCGCACAAAGAAAACAGATTTATAAAAGTTAAATCGGTTTTAACGCACAAATAAAAACATGGACTTGGGATTTACGATCAGAGACGTCCGCGACGGCCTTGCCAAAGGTCATTTCTCGGCTGAAGAAATTTTTAAAAAATACTCCGATAAGATTAAGAAGGGGGATAAAAAAATTAATGCCTACCTTTCTACTTTTGACTTTAAAACTTTAAACTCGCAAGCTCCGCTTGCCGGCGTGCCCGCCGCCATTAAAGACAATATGCTCATTGAGGGCACTATTGCCACCGCGGGTTCTAAGATTCTCAAAAATTATGTTTCCGCGTATGATGCCACTGCGATAAAAAAACTTCGAGAAGCAGGTGTTCAATTTCTGGGTAAAACAAATATGGATGAATTCGCTATGGGCACATCTACCGAAAACTCCGCTTTCGGACCGACTAAAAATCCCCATGATCTAAAGCGAGTTCCCGGCGGCAGTTCAGGCGGTTCAGCCGCGGCGGTTGCCGCCGACTTGGCCGTTTTCGCCCTGGGTTCGGATACGGGCGGTTCAATACGCCAGCCGGCTGCTTTTTGCGGAGTCGTCGGATTCAAGCCAAGCTACGGGCGGGTCTCTAGGCACGGCCTGATAGCAATGGCGTCATCGCTGGACCAGATCGGGCCGATCACCAAGAACGTCGGGGACGCGGCTTTGGTTTTCGAGGCGATTGCCGGTTACGATAAATTTGACTCCACGACTTTAAACAAACCAGTTCCGGAAGTTTCAAAAACCCTCGGTAACGACATTAAGGGTCTCCGGATCGGAGTTCCCAAAGAATTCTTTGGAAAAGGACTGAGTCCGGAAGTCCGGGAAAGAGTGGAGGAGTCGATAAAGAAGCTTGAAGGGCTCGGCTGCGAAATAGAAGAGGTGTCTTTACCTAACTTTGAATATGGACTTGTGGCTTATTACATAATCGTGCCATCGGAGGTCTCATCGAACCTGGCGCGTTTTGACGGAATCAGGTACGGTTATTCTTCCAAAAACTCGGAAACATTATTGGATGTCTACTTGAACTCTCGTTCGGATGGGCTTGGACCGGAACCCAAAAGAAGAATAATCCTGGGAACATATGCGTTGTCATCGGGATACTACGACGCTTACTACCTTAAGGCCCAGAAAGTCCGCGCCATGCTGAGACAGGATTTTGACAACGCCTTTAAAAAAGTCGACGCTATCGTGGGCCCGGTATCTCCGACCACGGCATTCAAAATAGGGGAGAAGGTCTCCGACCCGTTGTCTCTGTACCTGGAAGATATTTACACTGTGCCGGTCAACCTGGCCGGCCTGCCCGGCATATCCGTCCCGTGCGACTTGGGGCGGGAGAGTAACATGCCGGTAGGATTCCAGATAATCGGTAAATATTTTGACGAAGAAACAGTTCTTCGATTGGCATACCAACTTGAGCAAGCATTAAAATAATGGACAATATCGTCTTTTCAACCATAGCCAGCTTACTGACCGCGTCAGATATCGGGGGTTTTCAGTTAGCCCGGATAGGCGATTACTTCCCGTTCATCAGAGAAAATCTCGATATTTTAAAAATACTGATGGCCTCGCTGGCAGGTATCATTTTTTTACTTCTCATAACCGTCATGGTCAAGATAAATCGGTTGGCGGCGAAAAAGATAGATATCGCAAAAGTTATCGTCCCGCCAAGCCCGGCCTTTTCCGGAGTTAATGCCCGTTGGGCCGAAGTTCAAAGACACATCAATTCTACCCGCGAGGCCGAATGGAAGTTCGCCGTCATAGAGGCGGATAAAGTAGTCGACGACACCTTAAAGAGCGCCGGTTTCCTTGGTGACACCTTGGGCGAAAGATTGATAAACATAGAACGTGGTCAGCTCGCAACTTTGGACGGTTTGTGGACAGCCCATAAAACGCGGAACCGTCTTGCTCACGACATAAATCTTTCGCTAAGATACTCCGAAGCCAAAGAAGCGATACAATTATACGAAAAGACCCTACGAGAACTTCAGGCTATCTAAAAACGGCCTGATGGAATAATAAATTCGACTTTAAAAAGTATCCAAAAAAAACAGCGCATATGCATTCGAAATTAGTCCAAAAGAATTTTTCAATAATGGCAAAAACTAATAGCTTGCCAATTTTTGAATATGGAATGGTTTGGGAAGACCCGATTAGTGGTCACCGGGTTGGTTGTCTTGACGTTTCAAGAAAAGAAGATGTTGCAAGGTTGATGAAGGACGAGAAAGCTGTACTGGCGGTTCAGGACCCACCCTATAATGTAGGCATCAATGCCGAATTCGGAAATTTACCATTAGATCGGTATATGAATTGGAGTGAAAAGTGGGTTGATAACACATTGAATATACTTCATGACAATTCTTCGTTCTATATTTGGCTTGGGGCAGACGTGAGAAGTGGGTTACAACCATTACCTGATTTTATTCTTATGATGAGAGATAAACCAGTAAAGATCCGGAGTTTTATTACCATGAGAAATCAGAGAGGATATGGAACACAAAAAAACTGGATGGCTGTTCGACAAGAATTGCTCTACTACATCAAAGGAGAACCTTTTTTTGATGTTCAGGCAGAATACACAGATATACCAAAAAAAACGAAGGGATACTACAAAAAAATTAACGGGAAAATGACAGAAAATTTTGAAAGAAGTAAATCTTTAACGATTCGAGCTGGAAATGTCTGGCACGACATTCAGCAAGTATTCTATTTAATGCATGAAAATATTGAGGGTTGCTTTGCTCAAAAACCCCTCAAGTCCGCAAAGCGGATAATCGAAGCGAGTAGCAAAGTCGATGATCTTGTGGTAGATTTTTTCAGCCATTCTGGTTCTACTCTCTTGCAGGCGGAGTTAAGCAAAAGAAGATGCTACACAATGGACATAAACCCGAATTACTGTAAAATTACCGTTGCTAGATTGCTTCATCAGCGTAGGACGGGGGAAACGGGGTGGGGTCGCCTAAAAGTTTTGAAAGACGGCCAAATTTTAGTAAAAGATGAGGAGTTGCTGGGTGCACCAACACTTCTTGATTTAACTTAAATTTAATGGATAAGAAAAAATTAGACCAAAAACTTGAAGAGTGGGTTAAAAAACTACCACAAGAAGATCGCAAATTTCTTTTGGCACATTTAAGCAGTTTGAAATCCATTTATCCATTCAACGAATATGAGTACCGCTTAATGTATTTGCTGGATAAAAAAATTATTTCATTCAAAGAATATGAGAGTTTGCGGAACGCGTATGTAAATGCGAATCCATATCTCAACCTTTATAACATTTCACCTCGTGTTTTTGGCGAAATTTGGGCGCAACAGCATTTGATTGAGCTAGACCAAAGATTTAAAAAACCATCAAAACTTGTTGATAAAAAGTATTCCGGCGATTACGACTTATACCTTGGAAACGGAAAGAAAATAATTAAAGTTGAGGTAAAAGCATCTAGGGCTATAAATACAAAAATTAGGGGTGGCCTTGAACACAAAGCATTAAGTTTTGATTCTGATGAGCCATATCGGATGAATTTTCAGCAGCTTAAATTGGGTATTGTAGATGTTTTTGTTTTTATCGGTGTTTGGATAGATAAAATATACTATTGGGTGCTTACGAATAAAGAAGTAAAAAATCATCCCATGAGAAGTCACCAACACAGGGGTGGCATCGAATTTCAAATTGGGATTACTGACAAAAACTTCAATGAGTTTAAGAAATTTCTTGTTAAGTCGAGTAATCTTGCTGATGCAGTAAAATCAAAAGCGAAATAACTATCCACCAAATCTAAAAACGGCCTGAAAGCCGTTTTTAGATAGTATTGTTATGTGGACCTACGGGGAGTCGAACCCCGACTTCAACCATGCCATGGTCGCGTGATACCGCTTCACTATAGGCCCTCAATTTTAATTGAAAAAATACCACAAAAATGGTAAGATTTCAAGGTGAATTTTAATATGATGCCCTCGTCGTTCAAAGGATAGGACACGGCTTTCCTAAAGCTGTAATCTCCGTTCGACTCGGAGCGAGGGCACCAAAAGTCATGACACTTCCAAAAGAGATCCGGGAAATTATAGAAAAACTGGAAAAGGCCGGTTACGAGGGATACGCCGTGGGCGGATGCGTGCGTGATTTGTTGTTGAAAGAACTTGCCCTGAGCAAAGTCGAAGGGCCCAAGGACTGGGACGTAACCACTAACGCAAAGCCAGAAGAGATACAAAAGATATTCCCTGATAATATCTATGAAAATACTTTCGGGACGGTTGGAGTTAAAACCGGCTCGGAAGACCCGGCGCTGGCGCTGGTGGAAGTGACGCCTTACCGCATTGAAGGGAAATATACCGACAAAAGACACCCGGATGAAGTTAAATTTGCCGACAAACTTGAGGACGACCTCTCCCGAAGGGACTTTACCGTAAACACGATGGCCCTTGGCGCTGACGGGCGGGTTATAGATCTTTTTAACGGGCAAGGCGACTTAAAAAATAAAATCGTCAGAACGGTCGGCGGTCCCAACGAGAGATTCGGTGAGGATGCTTTAAGAATGCTGAGAGCGGTTCGTTTTGCCGCCCAGCTTGGTTTTAAGATCGAAGATAAAACACTGGAAGCGATCCGAGAAAATTCCGAGTGGCTGGCGGCGATATCGAAAGAGAGGATCCGAGACGAATTTACCAAGATCATCGGGTCCGAAAACGCCTACGAAGGAATCCTACTGCTGGAGGAAACCGGACTCTTAAGGTTCATCGTCCCCGAACTTCGCGAGGGTATAGGAGTGGACCAGAACCTTCACCACATCTACTCCGTCTGGGAGCATAATACGAGAGCCCTTAAATACACCGTGGAGAAAAAATACTCTCTCGAAGTCCGGTTTGCCTCACTGTTTCACGACATTGGAAAGCCCCGTAGCAAAAGAGGAACAAGCCACGAGAACTCCACTTTTTACGGCCACGAGGTTATAGGAGCAAGAATGGCGGCGGAAATAATGGACCGCCTTAAATTCCCCAGTGACTTCAGCGAGAAAGTAATAAAACTGGTCAGATACCATATGTTCTACTATAATCCCGAGGAAGTAACGGAGTCATCGGTTAGGCGCCTGCTGGTCAGAATAGGGAAAGAAAATGTGGAAGATCTTCTAAAAGTCCGGGAAGCCGACCGGATCGGCTCCGGCCGGCCGAAGGCAGTGCCATATAAGTTAAGGCATCTCAAATACATAATTGATAAGGTCTCCGACGACCCCATATCGGCAAAGATGCTCAAGATCGACGGAAAAGACGTAATGGAAGAGCTCGACATAGAACCGGGCCCCAAGGTCGGCTTGATATTAAATTCTCTTCTGGCCGAAACGATAGAAGAGCCCTCGAAGAACACGCGGGAAAACTTGATGCAAAGAATCCACGAATTGGACAAAAAATCTCCGGAAGAACTCCGCGAGTCGCTTAAAAAGATAGAGAACGCGATAGAGAGAGAAGAGGAAGAGAGGAGAAAGAAATATTACGTTTAGTTTCAGATAAAAATAGATTCGGGCCGGAGTATGCCGGTAGTACGCGCGCTTCGGGTGCGTGAAGACCGGGTTCGATTCCCGGCGGCCCGACAATTGCTTTTTTGGGCCCGTCGTATAGTGGCAATACACGGCATTCGCATTGCCGAGACGCGGTTTCGATTACCGCCGGGTCCACAGATGGACAAGATATTCCAGGGATTGAACAATAAGCAGATTGAAGCGGTAAGGGCCATTGAGGGGCCTGTTTTGGTAATTTCGGGACCCGGTTCAGGAAAAACCAGATGCCTTACCCACCGGGTCGCGTATCTTATGGCTCAAGGGGTCAAACCCGAGAGTATATTGGCAATCACTTTCACCAATAAGGCCTCGAACGAGATGAGGGAAAGGATTGCAAAGTTGCTTGGAAACACAAAAAATCCTTCGACAAATTCAGGATCTTCGGCTTCGCCGACTATGGGAACGTTCCATTCCGTTTGTTTGAGGATATTGAGAAAAGAAATATCGGTGCTGGGTTATAGCAATAACTTTTCCATCTTTGACGACGATGACCAGTTGGGAGTCGTCAAAAGAATAATGGGTGATCTCGAGATCGACCCGAAGAAATTCAATCCCCGGGCGGTGCTTGCCAAAATATCGCGGTTGAAAACAAATCTTGTCTTTCCGGAGAATTTCGAGCCCAAGGACTTTTTTTCTAAAGTTGTGGCGAGTATCTACAGTAAATATCAGACCGAGCTAAAAAAAATGAACGGACTGGATTTTGACGACTTGATAGTCCTTGTGGTGGTAATTTTCAAAGAACATCCAAGAATACTGGAGAAGTATCAAAATGCCTGGCACTATCTTCTTGTTGACGAGTATCAGGACACAAGCCATGACCAATATCAGCTGGTGACTCTTCTTGCCCGGAAAAACCGGAACATATTCGCGATAGGCGACGACGCCCAGTCGATCTATGCTTT
This sequence comes from uncultured Candidatus Saccharibacteria bacterium, assembly GCA_964366725.1. GTDB lineage: Bacteria > Patescibacteriota > Minisyncoccia > 2-02-FULL-40-12 > GWA2-44-9 > JACPAB01. Next base: position 14,103 of record CAYIUL010000003.1, read on the forward strand.
TCGCGACGCCGATATAAAAAACATCTTAAACTTCCAAAAGGACTATCCCGACGCCAAGGTAATATTTTTGGAACAGAATTACCGGTCCACCAAGAATATTCTCGCCGCCGCGCAGAATGTCATAGCCAACAACCAGAATCAAGTCCCCAAAGAGCTCTGGACGGAAAACGATCACGGAGAGAAGGTTTTAATAAGAGAGACGTTGAACGAGCGCGATGAAGCCGATTTCGTAATTGAGACGATGGAAGACCTGACCGCGCGGGGGTATAAAATAAACGACTTCGCCGTTCTTTACCGGACCCACGCCCAGTCAAGGGCCCTGGAAGAGGCCTTAATCTCCAGGGGGTTTCCGTATCAAATAGTCGGGGGCATCAAGTTTTATGAGAGAAAAGAAATAAAGGATATATTGTCTTACCTGAAAGTGATCGCTAACCCCAGCGACATTGTGAGCTTCGAGAGGATATATAACATCCCTCCGCGGGGAATAGGGCCAAGCACGTTACAAAAGATCATAAAAACAGGTGAAACCAATTTAATATCGGCCACGGGAACATTGGCTAAAGAGGCGGGGGGAATAAAACAGGGCATCGGCCTGGAACAACTTCATAAATTGCTTAAAGATTTCGACTCGAAGAAAAAGGGGAAACTCACCGACCTTATCCGATACATAGTCAGGAAGGTCAGCTATGAAGATTACCTGGAAAGCACCTATAAAAAAAGTGGCTCCGACACCGTCCAAGATAGGATCGAGAACATAAAAGAACTGCTGACCGTTGCCAAAAAGCACGACCCGCTCAAAAACGGAGAAGGAACTGCCAAGTTCCTGGAAGAGATCGCTCTGCTGCAGGACGCGGATAAACTTAAAGATACGGAAAATAGGGTCGTGTTGATGACCGTCCACTCCTCGAAGGGACTGGAGTTTCCCGTTGTATTCATAACCGGCATGGAAGAGGGGCTTTTCCCGCATTCAAGGTCGCTCATCGATCCAAAAGAGATTGAGGAGGAAAGACGCCTCTGCTATGTCGCCGTCACCAGGGCCAAGAAAAAACTTATCGTATCTTATGCCAAATACCGGCACATATTCGGCTCAACGGAAGTCAACCTGCCCTCAAGATTCCTGGGCGAGATGCCCGAACACGCGCTTGACGTCAAAACATCGATGGCAAACTTTTACAGTAACGACGATGATGAGATCATCAGATATTAAACCCAAAAAATCTCTTGGCCAGAACTTCCTGATAAACCAGGGGGTTTTGGAAAAAATAGTCCGGGCCGCCGAAGTCGGTCCGGAAGATATTGTTGTGGAGGTTGGTCCCGGCACCGGCAACCTGACAAAAAAACTTTCCGAAAAAGCGAAGAGGGTTATCGCCATTGAAAAAGACCGCCGGCTTATTGAAGACCTCAAGGAAAAATTTAAAAACTCAAATATAGAGATCATTGAAGGGGATATATTGAAATTCGACCCTAGTCGCTATTCGCTAGTGGCTAGTGGCTACAAGATTGTCGCGAACATTCCGTATTACATCACTTCAAATTTTATCCGGATTATTTTCGAAAACTGGCCGAGACCGAAGTTGATAGTGCTTACGATTCAAAAGGAGGTAGCTCAAAGAATAGTGGCGCGGCCGCCGAACATGAACTTACTGGCTCTCTCCGTGCAACTGTATTCCGATCCCAAAATAGTCAGCTATGTTTCTAAGGGCAGTTTCCGCCCGATACCCAAGGTGGATTCGGCGGTAATAAAACTGACGACTCACAACCAACAACTTACAACAAGCGAAAAGGATAACTTTTTCAAACTGACAAAAGCCGGCTTTTCCGGAAAGAGAAAACAGCTGATAAACAACTTGATCAAAAATTTTGATATGATAAGAGAAGACCTGTCCAAGATATTTGAGAGGATAGGGATCAGACAGGATGCCCGGGCTGAAAGCTTATCACTGGAACAGTGGAAAAAGTTAATAAACTATATAAAAAAATAGTCCGTATGCGCCCCGCCGGTTTTTGGCCGGGTTTTGTCCTTGGCGTTCCGTATTTCTCTTACATATTCTGGTGGTTTTGGTCCGTTTATCCTCTGGTTTCAAAAGGAACCGACAACAACCTCTCGTTTTTAATAATATTGCTGCCATTTGTGGTCACCGTGACGGGGATGTCTTTTTTCTGGGGAATTTTCGGCTATTTCGCGCATGATATTCAGCGTAAAACCCGGCGCGCTTTTTTGCCGTTATTCTGCGCCGGTATTTTCGTGCTGGTTGAATATATAAGAACTTGGTTTTTCGGGATATTGTGGGCCGGGCAAGGCAGTTTATTGGGAGCCCACTGGACTCTCGGCAATCCCGCTTACCTGTTCGCGGATATCGGACCGGTCAGACAGTCGGCCTCCTACTGGGGGATCTACGGTATAGATTTTTTTATTGTCTTTGTCGGAAGCGCTCTGTTCATGTTGGCGCGGCCGCGGAATTGGGGTTCCAAAAAAATACCGTCTCTGGAAATATTATCCGCGGTCGCTATTCTTGTTTTTTTAAACCTATCAACTTCCCTCGATAAACCCAGGCCGGAAAACACCGAGTTAAATGTTTCTATCATTCAAACGGCTAAGCCCGTTCGACCCCGCGAGAGTCCCGAAGAACTGTTGGCGGACTTCAGCGAGAAAAACAAACTGCTTAAAGAAGCTTCGAAGGTGTCGGATGTGGTTATTTTTCCGGAAAGCGCAGACTTTTCTAAAACCCTATCCGGATTTTTAGATACCGCTTCTGCGCAAAAATATTTTACCGGCCTTTCGCCAAAAAATTTATTGATCATAGACAGCGACAGGATCCCCGAACCGGGAGGGGTGAGATCAAAGGTCGTTTTTATAGATTCGAGAGACGGGGTTGTTGGTTCCTACGACAAAAAATTACTAACGCCCGGCGGCGAATTTCTGCCTTATCTCGCCGCCTTGCCGTTGTGGGTCTTTGAGCGCGCGTTTCAAAACAACTTTATTTCATCGGAAGCGGGTTTTGTAAAAGGAACGGGGGACAACGTGCTGGATCATAATGGCCATAAGTTAAAGATAGCCGTATGTTCGGACATCGTATCTCCGGGCATATCCGGAGGGGATGAGTTTGATTTTATGGTAAACATAGGCAGTTTGGCTGTGTTTAACGGAAGTAGGATGATGGAGCGAGAACTTATTTCTATAGCCAGGTTCAGAGCCACGGAGAACGGTAAATACCTCGTTACCGCCTCTAATTTCGGCCGTTCCTACATAATAAACAACAAGGGAGAGATCGAAAAATCAACAGATTCTCCGGGGTATCAGATATTAACAACTGGCATTGTGCCTAATAATGAAAGTACGTGGTATAATAAATTAGGTGATTTGCCAATTTTATTGCTGTCTTTGGCGATTTTTGGCTTATTTTTAAAAAAATTCCATTATGTCTAATAAAATTAAATTTTACTTGGGGATTTTGGCGTTAATTGCTCTCTTTTCGGTTTTGACTTTTTTCAACTCGCTCAAGAGTTCTCCTTCGGCTTTTCTGAAACCGCTAACCGGTTCGATGATTGAAGCGGTAGATCAAGACACTGATAAAGACGGATTGGCCAATCGCGAGGAATCATATTGGAATACCGATCCCAACGAACCCGACACTGACGGGGATAAATTTTTGGATGGCGAAGAAGTTGCTTCCGGCCACGATCCGATGAAACCGGGACCGGACGATCTGTTGCCGTCATCCGGCGCCGTTAATATCACAGACAAAGTAAGCGCGCTTATGGCCGCCGGGTTTTACGCCGGTGATCTAAGCAACAGCGCCGATCCAGCCGTATATGACAAGGCGCTGGCTGACATCAGCGCCGAAATGATGATCGACGGAATAAGATCGCTGGATCCGGACAATGTTGTCGTCGGCAAAACGATCCTCTCGTCTGATGACTCAAAGAAGGCTCAAGAAAAATATCTTGATGCGATAGGACTGATTATCCAGGACATCTGGGGAGAAATAACCAGTGAGCCGCGATTGGCTACCGAAAACTTTGTCAACTTTTATTCCGACAATGAACGGCTGATCAACGGCAGTAAAAATTATTTTAATTCCAAAAAAAATTATTACAACGACATGATCGCAAGAATGAACGCGGTGGCGGTGCCGCCGTCTTGGTTAAATATTCATAACCAGATCATATCGAATCTGCAAGCGCTGGCGGTCAGCCACAAAATTCTGGGGCAAACCGACGAAGATCCGCTCAAAGGGACTTTTGGGATGAGTAATCTCATTCAGGTTTATCAAACTGTCCAGCCGATCCTTGTTGAAATAACCGACAAGGTTAAAAAAAATGATCTTAACCCCCCCAACGGACAACTATGGTCTCTGATTAACTCACTTACCGATGGTTTTTAAAACAAAAATAGCGGTCATTGTTTTAACACTTTCCTTTGTGGGAGGCCCTTTAGTTTATACAGCATATGCCACCGATTGGTTTGCGGCCATGAAATTCGGTTTGGACATCGCCGCCAAAGCGGTGGCTCAAGGCGCTTTCCGAACTTTGTCACAAAGAGTATTCAATAAAATTGAAGGTGGGGGCATCAATGGAGGCGCGCTATTTGTTCAGGATTGGCGGGAATTCCAGCTTAATTCCCAATATCGCGGCGAGGATGTTTTCAGGAGTGTCTTAAAAAAAAGCAAACTGTGCGGCTATTTCGGCAATGAGTTAGAAAAGCTTTTTGACGCGAACAAAGCGCCGGACATCCCCCAGATCCTGACGAGAGTTGACGGTTTCGACTCGTTCCAGGTCAAAACCGGCTGCACCATGCCCTCTAACTTCAACATGACGAATTATCAGAAGGATTTTGCCGGCAATGGGGGATGGGAGGCGTGGAACCGACTTCTTGAACCGCAAAATAATTTTTACGGAACTTTGTTCATGTCTTTGGATGAAGCGGCTAAACAAAGAGGTATAGAAAGTTCAGCCGCCGTCAACGAGGCTTTATCCGGAGAAGGTTTTACGGGAGTCCGGGATTGTTTAACCAAAGGTACCGGAGCAAGCGCTTGCGCTTTACTCGGCAAGATCAAAACCCCCGGAGGAACATTGGGTAAACAAGTATCCAGCGTTTTTGACTCAAATCTCAAATTTTACACTACTGCGGACGCGGCTTCTATTGCCATAGCCACCTTTACAGAATTTTTTATTAACAAGCTACTTGACCAAGGATTTGACACAAAAAAATCTACATACAAAAGCGGCGACAGCGGTGATAATACTGGACCTGGTTTTGATCGCGAAGAGATCGAAAACACTTACAAAAACGAGTTTTGCACGGTCGGAGACAACTTATCGACCGTTCCCACGGCCAGATATATCTTTAATAACCACATTGCTGCCTATAGAATGTTCCCGCCGGAAGAAGCTCTGGGCAGCACAAAAGCAACGGACGACAACGACGTGGGTAAAAGTTATTGCAAATGGGCTTACGACAAAGACGATAACAAAGACCCCTACACAAGATGCATACGGGCATGCTATCAAAAACTTGGATTGGCCCCTGGTAATAACCTTATCGGCCCGACCTATATAAGCCCCACTGGGGCTTGGTGGGATGACGGCGGCGCTCCAGGCGGAGGTGAAGAAGAAGGCCCGCCGGCGCCGGCTGACGCCAAAACCAAACACGGAGACCATACCGCCGAAGTTCAAGCCGCCAAAGACGAGTTAATTGCGGAGGGCAAGAAGTTCCCCGATCCTAATGCTACTAACGAATGCTATCGGTTCGAGATCGTTAAGCGCGCGGCTCCCAAAATAGACGGGGCGGGCTTTCTTAGCAAGCCGGGCGGAAATAATTGTAACGGGTTTTCGGTGGATATAATCGCTTTCCCGGATGGTTATATTTACGATGTAATAGGCGATGACTCAAGTAGCGGAGGGGACGGAAGCAAACCGAGCTGGCATGCGACAGGTTGCGGACCCATTACCGGCAACGGAACTTGCCCGGAACGCTATCGAGCGCCTTAAATTAACAGCAACTAAATGGGAGGGTTAACAAACAAAAAATACCGGAAATATTATTTAGCAACTCTTCTTGCGGTTGTTTTTGTTTTATTGCCAACCCATCTCGCCCAAGCTAACTGGTTTACCGAATGGACATTCGAAATGGTCTTCGGCAATGTTCTCTATCTTATTTTCTCCGTCGCCGGAAAACTGATAGCGGCTCTGGCGACTCTTCTTAACTGGGCAATACATATGCCGGTACACCCTGACAAAGGACTGGCGGTGGTAGATAAAAGTTGGGCAATAATGAGAGATTTCGCCAACATGTTCTTTATTGTTGCGTTAATAGTCATGGCTTTTGCGACTATTTTCAACATAACGAAATATGAAGCCCGAACTTTGTTTCCTAAATTTTTAATATCGGCCTTGCTTATAAATTTCAGTTTAGTTCTCGGGGTTCTGGTTATAGACGCCTCTCAAATACTAAGCAACACCTTTCTTGTAGCAATAGGAGATATGGCTAACCGATTGGGACAAGATCTCAATCCTTCTCAGTTATTGCCTGATCAAAGCACGGTTTCAGCTGCCGTTTCAACCGATGCCGTGGTATTCGGCACTCTTTCAACCCTGGTCTTCAGTATTGTTTTAATATTCACCTTTCTCTTCAGTATTCTTACGGCGTTAATGTTCGTTTTTATAAGAATACCCATCCTTTGGGCACTGTTAATTGTATCGCCGATAGCATGGGCGCTTAATATGTTTCCGGCTGGCCAAGGAACCTACAAAAAGTGGTGGAGTTTATTTATCGGCTGGAACATGTTCCTTCCCATTTATCTTTTCTTCCTTTATTTCGGCCTTTATTTTCTAAGCAATCAGAAAAATATAATTCAAAGCATCGCCTCCGAGGTTTCCCAAGCCAAGATAACCGAATCTATTCCGTTCAGCTTGCAGCTGGTGTTTTTCTACATCATGACGGCGATTTTTATGATCGGCGGCACGATGGTGGCAATGAAAGCGTCTATGTTCTCAGGAACCGGAGTGGTGCAGGTTGCCAAGTTTACAAGGGGAGCAGTAGCAAAAAGATTGGGTATGTATGTGCCCGGGAAAGGATACGTCAGTATTGGCGCGGCGGGACAGGCGGCTGGAGAAAAGTGGAGAGAAATTCAGGGCCGGCCCCCAATGGGTCTCGAGAGCGCAAGAAGTTTAATGGGTGTTAAAGGAAAAACATTCGCTCAGCAACAAGAATTCATAGCTAAGATGGGGGAGGAAATAGCCAAAATTAAAGCTCAAGAGACGGCTGGCAACGTTATTGTTGACGATAAATTTAAAACTGCAGCTTTTGGAGAAAGCGCCGACACTCCAAAAGGCGCGGCTATGCGAGCAATTTTATATGAGAGGGGCATGATAGACCCGGCAGAGTTTGAGAAAGATATGGCCAAATGGACTCAAAGGAATCCCTTTCTTGCTGAAAATATGGTTGAAGCGGGTATCAAGGGGAAGCTCAGGAACATACCGCCTCTTCAAGCATTGCAAATGGCGGCTGGCGAAGGTCGGTATTCTAAGTTCAAAACTCCTGGTGCTACTACTTCCAGGAAAAAAATGTTTAACTTCTTGAAAGACGAGGACAAAGCCCTCGCGCAAATGACTGTCGACCAGTATGCTGTTGCTATAGATCTTTTAGGGGGACCTAAGACAAATGATGCGATTGAGTTCAGAAAAGCAATAGCAAAGAAAAGACCCGACTTGGCGGTTGAATATGACATTAAGTCCAAGAAACTTAAAGATGACCCGCGCATAAAAGCAGCTCTGCTTTTCAAAGAGATTCGGACCAAGAGCGCCAAAGACCTGTCCCAGATGGCCGATCGGGCTTGGCAAAACCAAGGTTTTCAGGATGCTCTTAAGTTAAAGATCAAAGTCCTCGATAGAAGCGACCCGGCGGTTAAAGCGGGTGAGGTCCCCCCAGAAAGTCCTCCTGGCACACCACCACTGAAGAAATCTAAGGCTGCGGGTGGCACTGTATTCCAAAACACTCTTAGAAAAAGCGTGGGCGGTGATTACAAGAAATTAAGAATTGCGAGGGAGCTAAGACCGATTACGGACTTTGACGAAACATTGATAGAAGCAGGTGGAGAAGCCCCGACAGAAGGAGCCAAAAAAGAAGAGCCAAAAACATAATCATGGAAGAAAAAGAAACAAACATATACGACCCCTTCGACGTATTAACCGAAAATTTCACGGAAGATTATGACTGGCAAGAATTTACCGCAAAGCTCAACTCTCTCCCTCAAACTCTCCGCGACCTGATGTTCGACCCTGGCCTTGTTGAATTTGTGATGGACATTTCTGCCGATTCCGCTTTGTCGGAAGCGCAGACCAAGAAACTTTCGGAAATAACCGGAGAGTTCATTGTGGGCAGCTTATCGGACAACGATCTGCCAAACGCTCTGGCACAATCGGGTCTGGCTCCGGACATTGCTCAAAAGATCCGAGACAAGATTGGTGGGGGAGGAGAAAAATCAGAAGTGCCACAACAATATAGACCCCCCGTGAGACCAAACCAACCTCAATATATCCCGCCTCCGCCGGCCAGAACCCAAAATCCCCCAACTAACCCCAGCAATGTAGTAGACCTTAGAAATCCAAAATAATATGCGTTTTCAAATTCCACAATTCATCCCGTACGAAGTAGAGGCGCGCCGCGAGCCCTCGCGACTTCGTTCGGGATTCATAGAGACGGAGGTGAAAATTGTCGGAGACCCTTACTTTAATAAGTCCAAAAATTCTTCCGTCGTTAGGCCAGACTGTTTAATAATCTCCCTTAACGTTCCCTTCCGCAGGTCTTTATTGTGAACAGGAACGGTTATTCCGATATTGGCTTTAATATAAATCTTATGGCTTCCTTTTTGTCTAACAAAAGAAAAGCCCGCTTTTCCCAAAACTTTTATTATCTGTCTTGGTTTTAAAGCGGGTAATCTTGGCACAATTTTATTAAACCTTTACCTGAACCGGCGCAACGATAACTTCGGAGCGGTTAGAGAGCGTTTTGTCTTTTTTCTTTTTCATTACTTCTATATATAAGCCCGCCGCTTCTTCGATATTTGCCAGCGCTTTTTCAAAGGTGTCTCCTTCAGAAACGCAACCGGGCAATGCCGGAATCGTAACAGTATAACCGCCGACTTCTTTATCAGGCTCAAAGATGGCAGTATATTGGTAAATATTATATTTTAACGACTTTTTCATTTTTATTCTATTATTCTTATGTCCTATCCTACACCAATCCATCGAGGGTATCAAGTAAGCGTTTTTGCTTGTTTATATTCTCGTGGTTATCGGCCGTTAATTTTGATATAATCGTTAAGAATACCCATGCGCTTCCAAATACCCCAATTCATTGAGACCGAGGTGAAAATTGTCGGGCCGTTGCGGTTATCTTATAAACCATCCCATTCTTTAACCGATATTCCGGCCTGACGTAAAATTTCAGCCATCAAAAAGCCGGAAATATCTTTGTTGTGAGGATTGGGTATAAGGACTCCTCCAAGA
>CAYIUL010000004.1:0-21866 GCA_964366725.1 uncultured Candidatus Saccharibacteria bacterium
CCGATCTCAATAAACCAAACAATTGCCTAAAACTTTTAACTTCCTGATAGTCAACTGCTTTTTCTTTTATCGACCCTATCTGTTCTTTTTTCATGTGCGCCCACCAGGGCTCGAACCTGGGACAATCGCCTTAAGAGGGCGCTGCTCTACCAACTGAGCTATGGGCGGATTTAAAATTAAATTTCATTCGTGTGTCCCCGGGGGGAATCGAACCCTCATCAGCTGCTTCGAAGGCAGCTGCTTTATCCGTTAAGCTACGGGGACATTGGGTCAGGGACTAATCAATATATTATACCTAATTTTCAGATTTTTTCAATCTTTCCCGTATCTCTTTTTCAGCTCCGCAACCGCTTCCGGCAATATCTTTAAAACATAGTCCAGATCCTTTTTTGTGGTCTCGCGGCCCATCGAGAAACGGAGTACGCCGGAAAGATATTTCTTCTCAACCTCGATAGCTTTCAGTACGTGAGACGGCTCAACCGAACGCGCCGTGCAAGCCGAGCCGCTTCCGGCGGATATCCCGTGTTTATCCAACTCAAGCAAAATATTTTCGCTGTTCAGGCCGGGAATGGAAATATTCACGTTGTTAGGCAATCTGCCTTGTCCGATAGGACCGTTCAGTCGCGCTTCCGGAAGAACCTTGTTTATTTTCTCGATAAAATAATCCCTTAGTTCCGCTGTCTTTCTTGATTCGTCTTTCTTGATTAAAGATACGGCTTTCGCCAGCCCGAGTATGGCCGGGGGGTTTTCCGTACCGGCTCTTAATCCCCTTTCCTGGTCTCCGCCGCGTATCATCGGCTCCAGTTTCAGTCCTTTTCTCACATACAAAACCCCAACCCCTCTCGGCCCGTATATCTTAGAACCGTTGAAAGAAAGCAGATCTGCTCCGAGGGTGTTAACATTCATGTTCAAATATCCGGCGGCCTGGCAGGCATCGACGTGAAACAGAGGCAACTTGGAATTGCGCTTCTTCCTAAAATCACGAATAAGCATGCCTATCTCTCTTACTGGCTCAATGGTTCCTATCTCGTTGTTGGCATACATCACGGAAATAAGGACAGTCCTTCCGGAGATGTTTTTCTTTAGGTCTTCCGTGTCAACAACACCCTCTTTGTTGTTGCCGGCATAAATGATCTTGAAGCCCTTACGGCCCAAATATTTTACCGGCTCCAGGACAGAAGGATGCTCGATCTTGGTTGTAATGATAGAGCTTCCCTTTTTGCCGTAAGCGGCAGCAATGCCATTTATAGCAAGGTTATTCGCTTCAGAACCGGAAGAGGTGAATATTATTTCTTCCGTATGCGCGCCCAAAAATCTGGCGACGGCCAGCCGGGCTTTATACAGTTCCGCGGCGGCGGCTCTGCCCGTATCGTTAAAAGAAGACGGGTTGCCCGTTAACTTCATGGCTCGCGCCACTTCCTGTTGGACCTCCGGCGCTACCGGAGCGGCCGCGGCGTTGTCGAGATAGATCTTTGGCATAAAACAAAAAGCCCTTTCAGGCCAAATTTAACATAACACAAAATTTAAATTTTTACTATCGGAATCTTTGTCGGGGCCAGAACATAAGAGACAAGAACGCCCCCATCAATCCTATGTCTCTGACCAGCACCTCGCTGAAACCGCTGAAAAACATGATGCCGATCAGAAACAGGACAGATAAAGCCGAAAAGAAAAACACGAATATATTGGTGATCAAACTCACACCGACCAATATCTCAAATACAGCCGAAACATAGACAATATCCATAGCCCCTAAACCGACGCTCTCCCAGATAGCCGCCACGCTTTGAGGAACCCAGGCATTGAACCAATAATCGGGGTGAAAGAATTTGTCTATTCCGAACCACAAAAAAACGGCGGCCAAAGATAAACGAAGGACCAGGTTGGAATATTTAAGAGATTGAAACACTTGACAGAAGATTAAATTTGGTGTATACTATAAAGATACTGTCGGTATCGTTCCTTTAGCCGAGCAGAACCAACCCAAAGGGATGGTTCACAATAATCGCTTTATATTAATTATACAAAGAGACCGCCTCGGCTTACAATAGGATATCGAATCGACGGTAATAAAAACGCCCGCCTAAATTTTTACAAGAAAACTTAGGCGGGCGTTTTTTTGTTTTATTCGGCGTATAAACCCTCTAACAAATTCAGGGTCTTCTCGTTTATTATCTTGGCCGCAATATCTTCTTTGAGCCGCTCTACATCCATGTTTTCCTGAAGCGCGCCTCCTCGCATCAGTATCGACTGGACCACCGCGTTCAACTCCTGATCTATCTCTTCATGCGAGGCGGTAATATTCTTGTCTTTGGCCGTTTTGTGAAGAAGTAAAAATCTTTTGACTTGATTTTCGGCCTCGCCTTTCCAGTCCTTTTTTAGGTCATCCTGGGTCTTGCCGACATGGGCCAGGTATAGTCCGAGCTCCATGTCGTTAGCGTGGAGATTGCTGTCAAAATCCTGGATCATTGAATCGAGTTGTTTGGCGACCATGAAATCAGGCGCGGGAATATCGGACGCCTTGACCAAGCGGTCCAGTATTTCCAGACGCACTCTTTGCTGCTCTTTGAGCTTCTTCTCCTGAAGCAACCCCTCTTTGATACTGCCGAGAAGATCGGAAACGCCGTCGAACTTTCCCAGGGTTTTGATAAAATCGTCGTTAACCTCGGGCAAGCGAACAGATTGGACGTTATTCACCTTTACCTTGAAGTCAAGTGTTTTGCCCGCCATGTCTTTGCGGTAATAGTTTTCCGGAGCGACCAGCGAAAAGGCCTTCTCTTCGTCTTTCTTCATCCCAACAAGATTTTCTTCAAAACCGGGAATAAAATGTTTCTCACCCAACATCATCGGGTGGTTTTTGCTGATTCCCCCGTCGACGGGGCTGCCTCCGGCTTTAATCTCGAAGTCGATCTCGACCCTGTCGCCATTGGCGGCCGGACCGTCTTTTGCCGTGTAGCCAGCCTGGGAGGTTCTAATCGTGTTCAGCGTATCGTCGATCTCTTTTTGTTCAACCGCAATATCCTTCCTATCAACTTTCAAACCGGCAATATCTTTTATTTTTACTTCCGGAAAAAGAGTCAGCAGCGCTTTGTAAACCAGCTTCTCCGCAGTATTCTCTTTCACTTCGAGATTAGAAAAGCTGATCATGTCCAGATCTTCTTCCCGGATAACTTCAGCCATACTTTCCTGGACGGCCACATCCAGGGCGGACTGCAGCACGACAGCCGGATCAAGGTGATTTTTGAGTTGATCTTTTGGCACCTTTCCTTTTCTGAAGCCGTCTACTTTAAGGTCCTGCCCAAGAATGCTCTCGGTCCGTTCGATGTAATTTCTAAGATCGTCTTTTGTAAGCTCGACCGTGAGCTCTTTTTGAAACTGGTCGATTTTTTTAAATTGATGCGTCATTTACTTCTTCTTCTACTTCTTTATGGCTCACTTTCTCCTTCGGAGAACGGACGTCGATCTTCCAGCCGGTGAGTTTCGCGGCTAATCTGACGTTTTGCCCGCGCTTGCCTATGGCCAAAGAGAATTGGTCGTCGGAGACCTCCACGAGAGCGTGCCTTCTTTGCTCATCCAATATTTTTACGTCAAAAACCTTCGCGGGAGAAAAGGAGTTGGCAATAAATTCTTTTGCCTTGCCGCTCCACAAAATAATGTCTATTTTTTCTCCGGAAAGTTCGTTGATCACCGTCTGGACCCTGACCCCTTTCTGGCCGACCAGGGAGCCGATGGGATCGACGCCTTCTTCAACCGAAGCAACCGCTATCTTTGTTCTTGAACCGGCCTCCCGAGCGATCGCCTTTACTTCGACGGTTCCGTTATCTATCTCGGGAACTTCCATTCTGAACAGCCCAACGACCAGTTTTGGATGAGCGCGGGAAAGAAGTATCACTGGACCTCTCGGCGTCTCGTCCACTTTTATTATGATAAATCGGAACCTCTGGCCTATTCGGTAATTGTCCCCCGACATCTGCTCGATCGGGATCAGTAAACCGTTGGTCTTACCCAAATCCACGAAAACCAGCGGCCCTTCTTTTCTTTGGACCACGCCGCTGACAACGTCTCCTTCCCTGTCTTTAAATTCGGAAAAAATGGCCTGCCTTTCCGCTTCTCTTAATCGTTGGATTATAACCTGCTTCGCGGTTTGAGCGGCAATGCGGCCGAACTCGGTATGCGGCTCCAGCTTCTCAACTATCTCGTCCCCGACTTTCGCTTTTTTGTTCTTCTTCCTGGCATCTTCCAGAAGAATGTGTTTTTCGGGATTGAACTTTATCTTGATCTCCCCGGACTCTTCGGCCGATTGTTCTTCGTATTCCCTTCTTCTTGACCTTCCTTCCCCGTCCTCGTGGCGGTCTTCAATAGCTTTTATCGGCAATTCGCCCGTGACAAAGCCCTCGTCGTCGGCGCCCTCGACAACGTAGTGGACTTGGGTAATTTCAAGCTTGCCGGTTTCCTGGTCCAGTTTGGCTCGGACGACCTGGCCTTTCTTGCCGTAGTCCCTTTTATAAGCCGCGGCGATGGCGGCCTCTATCGTTTCCAGGACGCTTGATTCGGAGATACCCTTCTCCTCGGATATTTGTTTTATTGCCGAAGTAAATTGTTTTATATCAAACATGTTTATAGGTTAATTTAACAATGAAGCCCGCCACTCAGCGGACTCATCAGATAAAGGCATTGTACCAAAAACACATTGACTAGTCAAATGGCAGCCCTCTCGACCTTGTCCACAGAATTTCCTTTACCACATTCTTAATCGGTGTTAATAAAGAGTCCGAAGGCAAATGATACAATTAGTTTATGGTAAAAGATCCATCCCAAAGCAAAGAGACCGAATTGGAGAAGAAACTTGTCGATATCCAGGCCAAGAGAGTGGAGGAAGACGCAATGTCCTTGGCTCAAAAGCTCGGCTTGCCTTTTTCGGACCTCAAATCCGCCCCGATCGACAACGACGCTTTGATCTTGATAGACGAAGAAACGGCCAGAAGTTCACAAATGGCGCCCATACTGAAAAAGGAGACCGGCTTAACAATCGTGGCCATAGATCCGGAAAACAGCGAGACCGCAAAAACATTAAAAGCCCTGGAACAGAAAGGTTTCAAAATAAATATCATCGTCACCTCTCCGGCCGCGCTTGAGAAGGTCCTCGCCCGCTACAAAACGTCGAAAGCGCCGGATATCTTCGAGATAGGGGCCATCGAGATCAAGGAAGAAACACTCAAAGAATACGAGAGCCAGATAAAAGATCTCTCGGACATAAAAAACAAGGTGACGAGAATATCCGCCACCGAGATGCTCGAAATCCTGATAGCCGGCGGGTTGCGATTGGAGGCCTCCGACATACACTTCGAGCCCGAGGCGCAAGAGACCCGGCTCCGCTACCGGCTGGACGGCGTATTGAACGACGTCACGGCCATAGACAAGGACTCCTACGCGAAGCTCCTGAACCGGATCAAGGTTCTCTCAAAACTTAAACTGAACATACACAATACTCCCCAGGACGGCCGCTTCACCATAAAAGAGAAGAGTGTCGACATAGAAGTAAGGGTTTCGGTTCTACCCAGTGAGTTCGGCGAGACCGTTGTCATGCGCTTGCTCGACCCGAGAACCATTAAAGCCAAACTTGAAGACCTTGGTATGCGCGGCGACCTTCTAAAAACAGTCGGGGAGCAGTTGGAGAAATCAACCGGAGCGATACTCACAACCGGTCCGACGGGTTCGGGCAAGACAACCACCCTCTACGCTTTCATACAGCACCTTAACTCTGCCGGAACCAAGATAATCACAATCGAAGACCCGATAGAATACCATATTACCGGGATCTCGCAGACGCAAGTCGATTCAAAAAAAGGATACACATTCGCGAACGGATTAAGAGCCATAGTCAGACAAGATCCCGATATTATTCTTGTCGGAGAGATCCGGGACCGGGAAACAGCTGATATCGCCCTCCAAGCGGCCCTGACCGGACACCTGGTGCTTTCCACCATACACACCAACGACGCCGCCGGCACTATCCCCCGCCTGATAGACCTGGGCATTCAGCCCCAAATAATCGCTCCGGCCATAAACATGGCCATGGCCCAGCGACTGGTCAGGAAGCTTTGTCAAAGCTGCAAATTCGAAGACGAGATTAAACCGGAAGTGCTGGAGGAACTCAAAAAACAACTCGGGCCGATCAGCGGTAACTATAAGTTTCCCAAACTGGATGGGTCGCTCAAGGTTTATTTCCCCGGCAAGTGCAAAGAATGCAATGAGACCGGCTATAAAGGGCGGGTCGGCGTCTACGAGGCGTTCATTATTACCAAAGAGATGGAAAGATTGATATTAAAAACACCGGCCATATCGGATGTCCGGGACCTGGCCGTATCGCAGGGAATGATCACGATGCTCCAGGACGCTTACATGAAGTTATTGGAAGGAGTGACTTCGATCGAAGAAATAAAGAGAATTTTGGGATAAAAAAGAACTTTTTTAATCTGTAGGTAAATCTCGAACTTATAAAAATTCGAGGCAGGATAATTCCGAGGAGTAGGCCAGTCGAAACCGATCTATCCAAACTAGGATAGTATCCCGATTGGATCATATGGTATGTAAATACGCGGACCCAATTACCTACAGATTAAAAAAGTTCTTACAAGATTCTGACATATTTTAATTCAAATAATCATGGATGTCAACCCAAAAAAAGACCCCCGATTGACGCCTAAATCGGTGTCCGACGACACTCAACTGGACCAGGCCCTGCGCCCCAAGACCTTCCAGGAATATGTCGGGCAAGAAAAGGTCAAGGATAATCTCCGGGTGATTATCGGCGCGGCCAAAAAGAGGAACGAGCCCATGGAGCATGTTCTTCTGCACGGCCCTTCCGGCCTCGGGAAAACGACTCTGGCCTATCTTATCGCCAAAGAACTGGGGACCAATATAAGGATCACGTCCGGCGCGGCGTTGGAGAAGGCCGGAGACGTCGGGTCTATTCTCTCCAGTTTAAGCGACGGGGATGTTTTATTCATAGACGAGGTCCATCGTTTGAACAAAGCGATCGAAGAGGTCATTTATCCGGCTATGGAGAATTTTAAACTCGACATAGTCATAGGCAAAGGCAACTCGGCCAGAACGCTCCAGATAGACCTCCCCCGCTTTACCTTGATAGCGGCCACCACGAAGATATCCCTCCTTTCGGCGCCCTTTCGCTCAAGATTCGGAGTGAACTTCCGGCTTGATTTCTATAAGGACGCCGACATAGAAAGAATCATCTGCCGTTCGGCTGAACTGCTAGGAGTCGATATAGACAAAGACGCGATCAGAACCATCGCCGTCTCGTCCAGATTCACGCCCAGGGTGGCAAACCGGCTCTTGAAGAGGGTCCGGGACTACGCTCAGATCAAAGAGGTGAAGGTAATAAGTCCGGCGCTGGCCAAAGAGAGTTTAAAGATGTTGGAAGTGGATGAAAAAGGTCTTGAAGAGACCGATAGGAAGATCCTCCTAACGATCGTGGAGAAATTCGGCGGCGGGCCGGTCGGATTGAAATCGATAGCGGCCGCTATTTCCGAAGAGGAAGCCACGATAGAGGACGTTTACGAACCTTATCTGATGCAGATCGGATTCCTGGCCAGGACCTCCAAAGGAAGGGTTGTTACGCCTCACGGCTTAAGACATCTTAACTTGCCAGTAAAAACTCTGGATGTTTAAATATTTAAATGTTTAAATTTTAGCGTATGAGCGGGCATTCACGCTGGTCGCAGATAAAACACCAGAAGGCCTTAACCGATAAAAAGAAAGGCCAGGTCTTTTCCAAGCTCTCCCGGCTGATAACTTTAGCTGCAAGAAAGGGAGCCGACCCGAAAACGAATTCCGCGCTGGCCCAAGCCATAGACCAGGCCAGAGCGGCAAATATGCCGAACGACAACATAGAGCGGGCCATTAAAAAGGTCTCCGACAAAGACCAGGTCCAGCTTGAAGAGCTCTCGATCGAAGCCCTCGGCCCCGGAGGTGTGGCTCTGAAGATACGGGCCATTACCGACAACAGAAACAGAACCATGGCTGAAATAAAAAAGATACTTTCCGACAACGAAGCAAAGATGGTCCAGCCCGGAAGTTTAGTTTGGATGTTCAATCAAAAGATCTCTGCCAATCCGGCGTCCCAAGTAAAGATAGATAAACTATTCGGGGCCCTGGACGACCAGGACGAGGTCGAAGACGTGGTCTCAAATTTAGAATAAAATATGAAAATATTAGGTATCGACCCGGGCACGACCAGAATCGGTTTTGGTGTAATTGAATCAAATAAAAACACTGTTACTGTCATTGACTACGGAATAATCAGCACTCCGGGAAAAGATAATGCCTCTGATTATAAAATGATATCCGAGAAATTATCTAAACTCATAAAAACACACAAGCCCGAAAAAGCCGGCATAGAAAAGCTTTTCTTTTCCAAAAACAGGAAGACGGCGATGTCGGTCGCGGAAGCCAGAGGGGTCGCCATACTTACCCTTGCCAATCACGGTCTGCAAATAGCCGAATTTACTCCCCAGCAGGTCAAACAGGCCGTATCTTCCTACGGTAGCGCGGGCAAGGCGCAAGTTGAAAGAATGGTCCGGCTTATTTTAAAAATAAAAGAGCCCATAAGGCCCGATGACGCCGCTGATGCCCTGGCTATTGCAATTTGTTGTGCAAATAATAACATATATTAATTAATAAGTGTTTCTTTATCATTTATCCTGATAGCCGAGAGGAAATCAGATAATTTAAAGAGACGAATTTGAACAATCGTATGTTCACTGAACACGATTACGCAGTCGATGGGGATGAGTTGGAGGATAAGGAGTTATTAGATGAGGAAGAAGAGGACGACGATGATGATATAGAAGATGATGAGGAAGATGAGGAAGAAGACGAGAAGTTGCCCGACGAGAATGAACAACAGGAGACCTGGTAGAAGAAAAATCCCGCAATTGCGGGATTTTTCTTATTTTATTTTTACGAATTTCTTGGGACCTATCTGAACAATATCGCCTGGTTTATCTTTCACTTGCCAGTCTCTAACTATTTCATTGTTGATTTTAACTGCTCCCTGATCAACTAGACGTTTGAATTCTGAGTTTGAAGGGACAATTCCTGCCATAATACTGGACTGCATTAATACTCCCTTGCTTTTGATTTCTTCCATTTCGCTCGGCAGTTCTCCTTTAGAAAAAACCCTGTCCCACTCATCTCTGGCTTTCCTTGCTTCTTTTTCTCCGTGATACATCCTTACCAACTCATAGGCAAGTTCTTTCTTGAATTCGTATGGGTCGCTTACTTTTTTACTTTCTATCCAATCGGTTGGCTTTTCTGTGCAAAGTTCAAAAACAGTTGCTGTCATTCCATCAGGAACTGTTTTCATTGTCTTGCCGAACATGTCTGTCGGCGAGTCCGACAGTGTTATCAGCCCGCCTTCGGTTTTACTCATCTTTTTACCCGACTTAGCGTCCACTAACAGTCGGGTAGCGAAAACTAATTTATCTTTATTCAGTAACTTCTTTTCTAAATCTCTGCCGACCAGCATATTAAATGTCTGGTCATTGCCGCCCACCTCTCCGTCTATTTTCATAGCCACCGAATCATATCCCTGCATCAGGGGGTATAAAAACTCATGGACCCCAATGGGTTTTTCGTTCTTTATCCTCTCCTGGAACATTTCTCTGGCTATCATCTGCTGCACGGTCGCTTGGCTGGCCAAGCTGAGCACGTCTTCAAACGACATCCTAGAAAGCCAGTCGCCGTTATATTTAATATCAAAAGATCCCTTAGGAAGAATTTGGTAGACCTGGTTGAGGTAATTTTTCATGTTCTCTTTTACCTCTTTCTCGGTCAGCGGCTTGCGGGCGGTTTCTTTCCCAGTGGGGTCGCCTATTCGCGCGGTAAAATCACCTATTACAAGAACAGGTTTGTGCCCTAATCCCATTAACTGCTTGAGGAAAAGCAGAGGGATAGTGTGTCCAAGATGAAGGTCGGGGCCGGTCGGATCAATGCCCAGATAGACCCTGAGCCGGGAGCCGGAAGAAAGCTTGCTTACCGCTTCCTCTCGTGAAGGAAATACATTCTCCAGGCGGCGACTTAAGAGCTCCTCTATCTTTTTTGTGTCTGTATCGACTCTCGTTCCGAACATATTACTAAATAATATCTTTAATCGATTCTCTTGTAAATAATGATTTTTTGTGGCACAATTCAAGCCATATAATGAAACGTTCTTGGAGGGATAGAGTAAATATTCGGCGGTTTGCCAAGGCATTGGGGATGCTTTTTTTATGGCTTTTCGTGCTTGGCCTGATAATCTTTTTGTCCCTCTTCCTTTATCTCCAAAGAACTCTCCCTGATCCGGAAACGATAGCCAACAGAAGGGTCGGCGAATCGACAAAGATATATGACCGGACGGGAGAGATACTCCTTTACGACATTCATGGGGAAGAAAAACGGACCGTCATCCCGTGGGACGACATACCCGAATCGGTAAAAGAAGCCACTCTGGCGGTGGAAGATGCCAACTTTTATAACCACAGAGGCCTCGATATCAGGGGCATATTCAGGGCATTTTTTAAAAATTTAAGAAACTTTGAGATATCCCAAGGCGGCTCGACCATAACCCAGCAACTTGTTAAAAAAGCCCTTCTGGGCGACGAGAGAACCGTCACGAGAAAAATAAAAGACCTGACCTACTCGATCGAGATCGAAAGAAGATTCACAAAAGACCAGATATTGTGGATGTATCTGAACCAGATACCTTACGGTTCCAACATCTACGGGGTCCAGGAGGCCAGCAAGACCTTCTTCGGGAAATCCGCCGCCGACCTCACTAATGCGGAGGCCGCGACTTTAGCCGCTCTGATAAGGGCTCCTTCGTATTACTCTCCTTACGGCAACCGCGTTCCGGAGCTACTGGCCCGGAAAGATTTCGTGCTGACGAGAATGAAAGAACTTGGTTTTATAACTGAAGAAGAATACGCCGCCGCAAAGAAACAGGAATTGAGTTTCAAAAAGAGCGCCGAAAAGATCGTCGCTCCCCACTTTGTTGTAATGGCCAAAGAATATTTGAGCTCCAAGTACGGAGAAGGCGTTGCGGAAAGCGGGGGGTTTAAAGTTATCACCACTCTCGATGCCAACCTTCAAGCGCTGGCCGAGGAGGTTGTCGAAAAATATGCCAAGATAAACAAGGAAAGGTATAAAGCGTCAAATGCCGCCATGGTTTCGATAGATCCGAAGAACGGCGACCTGTTGGCTCTTGTCGGCTCGGCTGACTATTTTGACATTGAGAACGAGGGAAATTTCAATGTCGCCACCGCAAAGCGTCAGCCAGGTTCGGCTTTCAAACCGTTTGCTTACGCTGCGGCTCTTCAGAAGGGTTACACCGACTTTACGGTCCTGTTCGACCTGAAGACAGAGTTTAATTACAACTGCTCTCCCGACGCCCTTCAAGAAAAGGATAAATTCGGAATTGACTGTTATCACCCCAAGAACTACGACGGACTGTATCGGGGTCCCGTTACATTAAGACAGGCCCTATCGCAATCTCTCAACGTACCTTCCGTTAAAACTCTCTATCTGGCCGGCGTAGAAGACACCATAGACATGGCCGAGAACCTGGGTATCACTACTCTGGGAGACCGGGAGCGTTTCGGTTTGTCTCTGGTTTTGGGAGGCGCAGAAGTGAAATTGGTTGATATTACTTCCGCTTACGGCGTCTTTGCCGCGGACGGGATGAGAAGTCCTTGGTCGTTCATTCAAAAAGTCGAGTCCTCAAACGGTCTGGTTCTCGAAGAAAAAGAAAATGAACCCAAAAGAATTCTCGATACCCAAATAGCCAGAATGATCAACAATATCCTCTCGGACAATAGCGCCAGGGCTCCTGTTTTTGGGTATTCAAGCTCGCTTTACGTGGCGGGACGGGACGTCGCGGCTAAAACGGGAACAACCCAGGAAAATAGGGATGCTTGGGTTATCGGTTATTCGCCTAATTTAGTAACCGGGGTTTGGACGGGAAACAACAGGCAAGAATCCATGACCCAGCAGGGAGCCGGTATAAGCGCCGCGGGGCCGATGTGGCATGAGTTCATGGCTAAAGCCCTCGAATCCTATCCTTACGAGAGATTCGTCAGCCCATCCCCTCTTTCGGGTAATAAGCCAATGCTTGACGGAAATTACATATACACAAAAGACGGCACGTCCGGTTCCGAATATCATTCGATACTTTTCTTCGTGAACCGGAACGACCCCAAAGGCCCTTTCCCGTCCGATCCTTCAAAAGACCTGCAGTTCAATAACTGGGAATGGTCGGTCCAAAACATCTTCGCTCCAAGATAACCAGAACCTTAGCGGATAATTATCTGATCAAAGTTCAGTTTTTCCTCTTTTAAGACCGCTGACAGCTCTCTTATTCTTAAAATGAGTTCGTTGGCGATTGTTTTATTCGACGTTTGGATCATGACCTTATTGTTTAAAATGTCCGCCTTAAAACCCCAACCCTTTCCTTCCGGAAAGTATTCGGCCAAAAACCGGGCAAAGGCCCGGTCAAGTTTGTTGCCCGCCTGATCGGCTTGGGCTAGATTCTTTTTTACTTTATCTACTCTACTGCCGATGCTTCTGAACATACTTGAATTAGCTCCTGAGGGGCATTATCAGATAAACCAGGTCTTTTCTGTTATTGCCCGGTCTTAACACCAAAGGACTGCCCTGACCCGTGTATTCCAACACGATCTCTTCGGTATCCATGATCTTAAGGCCGTCCAAAATATAGTGATAGTTCAATGAGACCTCGAAAGGTTCGTTCTTCAAGATTGAAGCTACTCCGGTTTCTATTTCTCCTTTGTCCGAGTTTTTCGCGGTGATATTTGTTTTATTCTCGGCGCACTGTATTTTTATGTCCGATATGTTGGATGAGAACAATCCTGCCAGGCGGATATTTTTTTCAAGATCATTTTTATTTACCAAAACTCTCGATATGAATCTTTCGGGGATAACTTTCTTGTAATCGGGATAGGCGCCGTCAACCAGCCGGGAGACCATTTCAAAGTCGTCATTCGAGAACGATATCTGGTTATCGCCTAAGTTCACGATAATATCTCCGTCCAGATCGCCTCCTATCCTGACAAGCTCCAGGACCGTATTTCTTGGGATAATGAATGATTGTTTGGTCGGGTTTTTAAAATCAAACTGCTTTTCCGTTAAACGGAAGCTGTCGGTTGAAGCAAATACTATCCTGTCGTTGTCGAAACTTACAAATATTCCGGCCAATTCCGGCCTTGCTTCCGACAAAGCTGCGGAATCAAGAACCGACATTAAAGAATTCTTGAGGGCTTTGATCGCTACTATGGCTAATGGTTTGCTTTTTATTTTAGGGATGATCGGAAAGTCCTTCGCGTCAAAACCAAGTATTTGGGTTTTATAGTGCTCCGAATTTATACTGAGAACGTTGTTTTTTACGATCAGCGTTATTTTTTCATCACTTACGTTACCGGCAAAATCGGAAATAATCCGCGCCGGCACCGCAACCTGACCGACTTCCTCTATTTTGGCGCCGATCATGTAATTTATCCCTATTTCAAGATTTGTTGCGGATAACCTTAAGCGTCCGTTCTCTGTTTTGAAAAGGATATTATTCAAAATAGGGAGTGCTGTGTTTTTGGCAACAACTTTTTCGACCACTCCAAGGGCTTTTTTGAAATTTTTTTGATTGATAATGACTTTCATGTACTAATAATTATAATACTTTAAAATGTTTTATTACTATTATTAAGAAAGAAGTTTTGTGGAAATCTCCTTTAAATGTTGGTTTAAGCGATATACAATCACATTTCTAATAACACTACTTATCCGCAGCGCCTGTTTATAAACTATGTTTTAAGTGTGAATATTTGTAGATAATTTTTTAGGAAATAAATTTTCCATAAAATTACCTACAAGTTAACCACTACTTTTCAAAAGAATTATAAACACGTTCCTTGATCAAAACCAGCTCTTGTTTCAGGTTTTCGTCCAACGATGCCTCCCCACGGATCTTTTCACAAGCATGAATAACGGTGGAATGATCCCTTCCTCCCAGTTTCTGGCCTATCTCCGGGAAAGACAATTTGGTCTCTTCTCTAAGCAGGAACATTGCCACCTGTCTCGGTTTAACCACCTCTTTCTTGCGGCTTCTTTTCAGTAAGTCATTCGAAGATATGCTGTAAAAGTCGGCGACGGACCGGAGGATGACCTGCGGGGATGTTTTTCGATACGGAGCGTTTAAGTAGGTATTCAGTATACTTTTAACCTCTTTTAGGTCCGGGACCTTGTTGTATATCTGGCTGTAAGCAACGACCCGGTTCAAGGCGCCTTCCAACTCCCGGACATTTTTTTGAATGTGGGTGGCTATATACGAAAGGACGTCTTCTTCCAAGGAGACGTTTTTTTCCGACACCTTCATTTTTAGAATTGCCAATCTGGTCTCAAAATCCGGGGTGCCGACGTCGGCTATCATACCGCCCTGAAATCGGGACCGCAGGCGCTCTTCCAAAGCCGGAATGGCTTGCGGCGGCCTGTCGGACGATAATAATATCTGTTTATTCCTCCCATAGAGCTCGTTAAATGTTGAAAACACTATATCCTGGGTTTTTACTTTTCCGGCAATGAATTGAACGTCGTCGATCATCAGAAGATCCAATTTTGAATACCTGTTTTTCAGGTCTTCGATCGTCTTGTTTCCTATAGACTCAACAATGTCAGCCGTAAGACGCTCGGCAGAGATATAAAGAACTTTCTTATCTTTGTTTTCGTTCGATACCTTGTTCCCTATCGCCTGAAGAAGATGCGTCTTGCCCAGGCCTACCCCGCCGTACAAGAACAAGGGGTTGTAAAGTTTCCCAAGTTCTTTGGCGACCCTGAAGGCGGCGGCATGGGCCAATTCGTTGTTGGAGCCGACAACGAACGACTCAAAAGTGTATTTTTTATTCAAATTGGTTTGTTTGTCCACATCGGCATCCTGAGCAGTATCCGATTTTTCTTCGATCTCGTGATCCATGATGATCTTTGAGAAGTCATGTTTAAGCAGCTCTATTTTAGGCCGGCCTATGGCATACCGGACTTCCCTTATCTCCGGGGTCAGAGTTCTTATGGAGTCCAGGATCCTTCTATTGAACTTGTTTTCCAGCCACTCTTTTATAAAACCGTTCGGAACGCTGACTAAAACACAATTTTTGTCGCGCGAGAGAATGGAAGTATTCTTGAACCAGGTGGTAAAATTGGCTCTCGACAGAGACAACTCCATTTCTCCCAAGACCGCTTTCCAGAGTTCTTCGTTTGTCATGAAGTAAGTTTAAATAAAAATTTCAGGTTGTCCAAAAAAAACGTGTATACACTGTGTATAACAGGTGGAAAACTGTTGACAATATTGACCGAGCACCTTTTCTGTATTGAAATGTAGAATTTGCGAAAATTTAAACTTTCGCAGATACAGAAAAGGTGCTCGGTTGACAAGAGTCCTCAAATTGACTTAAAGAGCAAAAATGATACACTGAAAGTTATGAAATCCACCACTTATAGACCAAAAAGGAAAAAAAGAAAGTCCACTCACGGATTCTTGAGGCGAATGAGAACCAAATCCGGCCGGAAGGTTCTGGCCAGAAGGCGGAACAAGGGCAGAAAACGCCTGACTGTTTAGAACTAGCTACTAGGCACTGGTATATGGCTCTAAACAAAAAAAACCGGCTCAAAAGGAAAAAGGATTTCGAGGGAGTCTTTAAACAAGGAAAAGCCGCGAGAGGTAATTTTTTATTCGCCAAATACAAGAAAAATGACTTGAGTTATCCCCGGCTTGCTTTTATAGTATCGTCCAAGATCTCCCGAAAGGCCGTCGTCAGAAACAGGATCAGAAGAGTCCTGTCGGAGATCTCCGGAGCCAAATTAAACGAACTTAAGCCGATTGACATGATGTTGATAGCTGATAAAAAGATCGTAGAGGCGCCAAGAGACAAAATAGAGCAAGACCTGGAATTGGTCTTCAAAAAACTTAAATGAACAACATAGTCATTAAACTCATTAAGGTCTATAAAAGCAATTCCGGCAGGTTTTGGCTCGGCAGCCCCTTCATTCTCTACTCGAACTGCAAATATCATCCAACCTGCTCCGAATATACCGTTCAGGCGATTAAAAAACACGGATTAGCCAAAGGGCTTAGCAAGGGGGTTGTCAGGGTTTTAAAATGTAATCCGCTCTCGCGCGGAGGGATAGACCTGCCATGAGCATTTTCAACGAGATATTATTCAGGCCGCTTTTCAATGTCACGGTGTTTTTGTATAACATTCTTCCTTGGAACGATTTTGGACTGGCAATCGTAGTGCTGACCGTTATAATCAAATTTATCTTCCTGCCCTTGACCACAAAGTCGATCAGGTCTCAAAAAAAACTCAGTCAGCTTAATCCCCAGATCCAAAAGCTCAAGGAAAAACACAAAAATGATCCGAAGGCGCAGTCAGAGGCAACCCTTGCCTTATATCGGGAAAACGGCATCAACCCGTTGGCCGGTTGTCTTCCTCTGCTGATCCAGATTCCCATCCTTATCGGCCTTTATCAGGCATTCATAGTCGGGTTGAAACCCGAAAGTTTGGGTATGTTATACGGTTTTATCAAAGACCCGGGTGTTATAAACCAGACATCTTTTTGGTTCATAGATATCGGCTCCAAAATGCCTGTTCTGGCCGTTCTTGCCGGAGGATTGCAGTATCTTCAAGCCAAAAAAAGTTCCGCTCAAACCCAAGGACCCGGCGCCGCTCCGGAGATGAAAGCGCTTAATTCCCAAATGTTGTATTTTTTTCCGATTATGGTAATAGTTATTGGTTGGAACTTGCCGGCCGGCCTGCTTTTATACTGGCTGGCGACAACTGCATTTTCCATAGTTGAGCAGGCAATGGCCAGATAATCAACCTTCAGCAAATGTCTAACTTTGCAGAACAAAACAGGGCTCGGATCACAGAGGCCGTCAAGAAAATAGTCGGTTTTATGAACCTGGAGTGCCAGGTTGAACTTCGGGAAGAGTCGGGTCCCGATAGCAAGGTGGGTTTGGTTGTTTCCGTATACACCCCGGACAACGCCAGATTTTTAATAGGGAAAAACGGACAAAATCTCGGGGCTTTCGAACATCTTTTAAGATCGATGTTTTTAAAACCGGCTCGGCAGGATCATTCCGGCGTAGACGATAAAAATGTCGCCACCATATCGGTTGACGTGAATGACTACAAGCGGTCGAGGGCCGCGTATGTCATGGACATGGCCAAGCAGGCCGTAACTCGCGTCAGAAATACCCAAAAAGTAGAGACCCTCCTTCCCATGTCCGCTTACGAAAGAAGAGTCGTCCACATGGAACTGGCCTCTTGCCCAGATATAGCCACCGAGAGTATTGGAGAAGGGTCTCAACGACGAGTAGTCATCAAACCTTATCCATAAAAACTCCTGTGCGCGCCTGGCTCACTTCGTTTCGGGCCCACGGCGCGTTTGACGGAGCGGCTAGATCTTCAGGGCGTAGAGTTTTCCGTCCAAGTTGTTTAATATTATTACGAACTCTTCCAGAACAGTGAGCATTAACTGTTTGGCCACAATATTTTTTTGAGGCGACGCCAAAAGCTCTTTAGTTCCGTCAAGACCTATTTTGTATATATCCTCCCCGCTCGCTCCCGATCTCGGGACCGAACAGACCACATAGTCGTTCCCGATTCCCCAAGAACATTTTGAAGCAGTCGTAGAAACGACGAGGTCTTTGTTTTCCGATGACAAAAAGTCTTTGAACCACAGAGATGTCTCGTTGGCACTCACTGAGTAAAGGACCCGGTTTCCGTCCGAAGACCACAACAGTTCCACTTGGCCGTCTTCCTCGATCACCTTGCTTAATTCTCCCGTGGTCGAAAGAATATAAACCTTGTCCGAGCCGCCGGAGCGTGTTTTAAAAGCGAGATTTTCCGGGGAGGGCCAATAAAGTTCCAGGTCAGTAATGCGCGTTTCGAATATTTTTTTCGGGGAGTCGCCGTCGGGTGAGGAAATATAAATCGTTCCGTTTTGACCCTGGGATCTAAAATAGGTCAGATGGGAACCGTCAGGAGAAAAAACAGCCGAGCGGACCAGTGGACCAAGGTCGACGGCTTTTCTTGTTTGGTAATTGTAATATTTGAATCTCTCTCCGTTGTTGTCGTAAAAAACACTGACAACCTCCTTTTTGGTCGGAGACCAGACGGTTTTTATTAAATTAGGCAATAATGTCGCCGACAGGAGTTTTTCCTGCAGGTCCCGGGGACTGATCTGGAACACTTTTCCGTCTTTTCGGTCATAATAAACCACGGAGTCCTTTTCTTTAGACAATGTCGGTGATAGCACGGCGTCCCTGCTTAAAGCAAACGGATCTCCCAAGGAGCTGTTTTTCTGCGTCTGGTTTTCATCAAATCTGTTTAAGATACTGCCGCCGCTCAAGTTAGCTGATTGTTTTGTAAAGCCGTTTTGGCTGATAAGATACCCGCTCAAAAAAGCAGCCACAGACAACGTTAGGACTATAAGTATAATAAGAAATTTTTGGTTCATAAGCACTGCTATTATACCTCTTTTGAAGAATCTTTCCCACCTCCTGCGGGGATGTGAGTTAGTTCGGAAACTTTTTGCGGGGTTTTGCTGCGGGAACTAATAAATGCCCAAATTAAAAATGCTACCCGCATAAGAGGGATGATATTTATTATTGGAATTTTTTCTATAATGGGTCCCCAGGTCCATTTCATCCAGAGTTTTCTGGTCGGTTTGGAAAGCAAAAGAATGAACACAAGAACGAAATCCAAAAATAATCCGACAAACCAGCCTATCGTCCCGAGAGTAAATAACTCTACCGCGTCAGCAATCAGGCCGATTGTTGCTGCTGCTAAAAAAATTCCCCACCCTATCGGCTGATTTTGATTTTGTTCGTCTTTCTCTGCTGGACTTTCTTCTATCTGCCGGGCATCTATGTTTCTATCTGCTTCAAGCTGGTTGTAAACATCATACTCATCAGCCATGTTAGCTTCTTAGTTTCGCCCACTCTTCTTTGGCCTTTTCTATTTCCAGGAGTTGCTTCGGGTCGGAGGTTATTATCTGGTCTTCCGCGTATGACGCAACTACCCGTATGCCGATATGATTTTGTCCCAGAAAGAACAAACCGAAGCCGACCCTTGCCTCCAGAAGATAGTATTTCTCCGCGTCTGTCAGGTTAAATGTTTGCTGAACAATGTCGATTGTTGACGGCGATTGCTTCATCAGGACTTGGATGGACGAGTTGGCCAGAACGCTCTTGCCTGCTTCGCTGGCAAGGAACACCGAAACGTCCTGCGAGATGGTAGTCAGTCCGGCGTAGTATTTTCTGGCCCGGCGGGCAATGTTGGCGATAAAGTCGGCGCCGATAGGATATTTCATGAGCCACCAGGCCTCGTCTATCATCAGGAGCCGTTTTTTAAGCGTCCGGCGCATGGCTGTCCAGATATGATTGAGGACCAGATACATGGCGATGGGCCTCAGTTCTTCCTCCATGTCCCTGATGCTGAACACAACCATCTGATTATCAAGAGAGACGTTGGTCGGCCGGTTCAGGAACCCGGCAAACGTGCCCTGGGTGTATTTGCGGAGCCGGATAGCCATTGATTCTGCGCCGGTAAGGCCCTCCAGGACGTTTTGAAGGTCAGACAACAACGGCGCCGACGCTTTTGAAAAGTCCGATTCCGGGATGATGTCTTTTAAGGCATAGGTTTGAATGAGGGCTTCGTCCAAAACAGCGCTTTCTTCCGGGGTCAGTTCGCCTAAAATAAGCCGCAGTAAGCCGGTTAAGCTGAGTATGTGCGACTTGAATACGTCCGCCGGCGACTCATCCGGCTTGGGCGCGGGAAGATCGAACGGATTGATATGCTGGTCGGAGTTTATCGATATTTTGACCGACGTTCCACCGATAGTGTCGGAAAGATATTTATACTCGTTCTCCGGATCAATAATAAGGACCTGCGTGCCGAATATCAAACTTCTCAGTATCTCCAGTTTTACGGTATAACTTTTTCCGCCCCCCGATTTTCCGAAGACAACCGCATTGGCGTTCTCAAGGTTGAACCGGTCGAACAAAACCAGGGAGTTGTTGTGAGTATTGATGCCGTAGAGAACCCCGGAATTGGAAGTCAGGTCGAAAGAAACAAAAGGAAATATCGAAGAGAGCGGCTCGGTATTGAGGGAAGTGTGGACATTGAGCCGGTCGTCGTTCAAAGGAAGAGTGGAGGCAAAACCCTCGCCCATTCTGAATATGGCCGATTTCGGAAAAACAAGCTGGTACTCCAGCAGACCCCTTATTTTATTTTCCGTCTCGTCGAGTTCTTTCAAACTGTTCTCGTAAAAAGTAATGTAAACTCCCAGTTCAAAGAACTTATCGGTTCCCTGCTGGAGCTTGTCCCGAAGCGTTTCGATATCCTGCATTGCCGTTTCAAGCATCGGATCCCTGACCTTGCCTTTGGAGGCCTCCTCCATGGTTTGGGACTGGAGCCGGGCCAGCTGGTCTCGGAGCTGTTTTAGAACGGTAGCGGTGTTTTTCGGCAAGATGAAGATAGAAATATCCAAGACCCGGTCCAGGTTCAGGACCGGAGAGAACCAATTCGTCTGCAGGTATCTCGGGAATGTAGCCAGAAAAATTGTTCTGGCAAACTTATTGCCGATCTGCATGTAGTTTGGCGAGACGCTAAATGCTTCCGGGGCAAGGAGCTCGTCTGTTTTCTTGGCCGGTGCGTTCCCTAGTTGTGGATTAATTTCGTCAGCCATATGTTGTTAGTTGTTGGCCGCGGGCTGTAAGTTGACTTTAACACCGGGGTTATACAGACCGTAGTAAAGGTTCATCAGTTCGGGGCCTTCAAGGAGCCGGGTTTTAAGTCCCAGCCCAACCAAGCCGTCGAACACAAGCTCCACTCTCTGCAGAAGCTGGTTCTTGTAGGTCTCAAGCTGCTCCGGCTTTATTTCTTTTACCACGCTTGATGGTTTGAGTATGCTTTTCAAGCTTTGCATGATCCCCGCTTTTGACGGCGTCTCAAATACGTAAAAAGGAATTACGATGTAGAATTTTTTTGACATGATATTGGACAGGTCCGCGAGTTCTTTGATGAACTTCGAATACTCGGCCGCTTGTATCTTAAGGAGTTCGCTGGTCAGGGATTCGACGGACTTATCTATAAACTTAACGTAGTCCTCGATATCCAGTTTTCGAGAATTCACCACGATCTGCAGGGGGAAATCGGTTGAATTAAGAAATCTCTGGAAGTTCTGCAGGATCGCCACCTGTTCCCCTTCCGACCTCAATTCAAAGTTTATCGACGAGACCTCTATTACGGTCCTCAAAGAACCGTTCTTTAACAGCACAATATTGTCAATAATGTCGGCGATGTCTACGAGTTGTTTGGTTGATTGAACAGCCATATCTTAATAATTTCTAAATCCTAATTTCTAATTTCTAAACAATATCTAAATTCAAAATCCTAAATTCTGAATGTTTTTTTGGATTTTGGTCATTTGGGTTTGTTTAGGATTTCGGATTTCGTGCTTCGAATTTATTTTCCTCCTCTTTCTTGAAGATATACCTTTTTGGATTAAGTATGTAAGATAGTCCATACGATGCGTATACAAGGAGGGGCACTCCGTCTATCTTAACAAAAGCCAAAGCAACGAATACCGTCGATACCGGCAACGCCAAGGCGATAAACAGAAATCCTTTTGTGAACATGAACAAAAGAAACAGCACCGCCGCTCCGCCGGCTATCCATAAAAATTGTTGGAGCGTGAACGGCCCAACAATTTTTACTTCCGTCTCGATGAATTGGGGTAATTGG
>CAYIUL010000005.1:0-18981 GCA_964366725.1 uncultured Candidatus Saccharibacteria bacterium
GCCGGTTCCTCTTCTTTCTTTTCCTTTTCGACAACTTTAACGTCTTCAATGGTTTCGGTCGGCACCTCCAGGGCCTTTTCAAGTTCTTCCTGGGACATTGGCTCTTGAACGGTGGCGATTATTTCATCCGCTTCGGCTACGATCTTCAGTCCGGAAGAGAGTTTTATGTCTTTGACCAGTATCTGGTCGCCAAAATTGTTCATACCAGAAATATCAATGGTGAGTTCGTGAGGCATATCCTGGGGCAAACCCTCGACTTCCAGCTCATTCACATTCCTTACGAAGATACCGCCGTTGTCTTTAACGGCCGGGGCTTCCCCTTTAAACTCCACTTGAACCTTGGCCCTTATCTTCTGGTCAAGCCGGACCTTATAAAAGTCGGCGTGAAGAACCTCGTCAGAAACCGGGTCTCTGGCGACATCATGGATAATGACCGGGTAGGCCTGTCCGTCAACGTTTATGTAAACAAGGGTTGATTCTCCCGCTGATTCGAATGCTTTAACGAAATCCTTCAACGGAACTTGTAAAGAAAGCGGCTCCTGGTTTTTCCCATACAAAATCGCCGGCACAAGTCCGGACTTTCTCAATGAGTTCAACCGCCCCCCGATGGCGGTTCTTTTCTGCGCTTGAAGTTCTATTTTCTGCTGCTTAGTAGCCATATGAAATTAGCCCAAACATATTAACAGAAAAACCATAAAAACACAACCCCATGTTTGGAAGTTGAACTTCCAAACATATCATGTTATGTAATAAACATGGAAAAGCCTCAGTTTGTAAACAAAGAAATTTACCACATCTATAATCGGGGTGTTGAGAAACGAAATATATTTTTAGTTGATCAGGATTATTTTCGTTTTATAAACGACCTGGCAGAGTTTAATGACAAAAAACCGGTGTTGCCATCTAACATTAGATATCTGGTAAGGAACCCCAAAGCTGTCACTCCTCAATGTTTGGAAGTTCAACTTCTAAACATTGATAAGAGTGACAGTGAACCACTAGTAGAAATACTTGCTTTCTGCTTAATGCCGAACCACTATCATTTGTTGGTTAGGCAACTAGTTGATAATGGGGTTGTGAAATTTATGCAAAAATTGGGAACCGGGTATACAAATTATTTTAATCAGAAAAACGAAAGAGTCGGGCCGCTGTTTCAAGGAAGATTCAAGGCAGTTTTAATCGATAATGAAGAACATTTTAGGTACATGCCCATTTATATCCACCTTAATCCCCTCGATTTAATAGCTCCGGAGTGGCGCGAAAAAAGATTAAATAATTTAAATAAGGCTATGACCTTTTTAGAAAGTTACCGCTGGTCCAGTTATCTAGATTATGTTGGCAAAAATAACTTTCCTTCAGTAACAACAAGAGAGTTTCTTTTGGAAGTATTTGATGGTTCAAAAAAATTCAAAAAACATACTAACGACTTTATTTCTACTTTAAATCTGGAAGAAATACAGGATTTAACTCTTGAGTAGCTATTGTTTGGAAGTTGAACTTCTAAACAAACCCATGAAAACCTTTATCTTCTGGGCGACGACCTTTTTTACTTCTTCAACCGCGGGGCCGAGGTATTTATAAGGAGTGGTTTCGTTGGGTTTTTCGTGGAACGCCTTGTCTATGGCGTTGCGGTAAGCAACACGAAGTTCGGTATTAAAATGAACATTTGTAATTCCCGCTTTGATGGATGCGGCCACGTCTTCGTCTTTAAGTCCCGACGCGCCATGAAGCACCATGAAGGGCATTACATGGGCACCATGCAAATTTGCATGGTGCCCATGTAATGCTTTGATTATCTTTGAAAAATGTTCTATATCCAGTTTTTCCTCTTGGTCAGTAACTATTCCATGAATATTCCCAAAAACAACGGCCATTCTGTCAACGCCGGTCCTTGAGACGAAATCGGCCACTTCTTCGGGCTTTGAATAATCAGCAGAACTTATTTCAATTTTTGTCTGGACTTCCGAAGAACCGCGTAAATATCCGAGTTCGCCTTCAACGGAAATATCGGGGTTTGTGAGACGACAGTAGTCAACAACTTGCTTGGTCAGAGCTATGTTCTCTTCGTTCGGAAGCTTGGATGCATCGATAATTATCGAATCGTATCCGGCATCTATTGCCTCTTTACACTTTTCAAAACTTTTAAAGTGGTCGGCATTCAAGAAGACAGGGTAGCCAAAGTGCTCTCTCATGGCCTTCACCATGGCAACCGCTTCAATCACCCCCACAAAACCGGCCTCCCCCTCGGATGTGCCGACCATTACCGCCGGCGCTCCGGCGTCGCGAGAGGCCTCAACGATACCCCGCAGAACGTCTTCGGTGGCAAAATTAAAATGGCCTATCGCATAACCATTTGCTCTTGCCTCTTTCAGGTATTCGTTAAGCGTCATAATTCTATAAATCCGTCTATAAGATTCTCTTCAATAAGTTGGTTCATCTTTTCCCGGCCCATATACTCCGAGAATATCCTGTTCCACAGGGCTTCCTGCTGATGGTAGAGATATTTCACCTGACCCTTCTTGACCAGAGACATTATAAGGTCTATCAGGTCAAAGCTTACCAGTTGTTCACGGCCTTGTTCGTCTTTGAAAAAGTCCCCCGCAAAATCCAAGCTTGTCCACTGGGCAAGCCCCAACGTGCTTTCAGAAGGCCCCATTACCCTGCCCAGCCGGACCAGGTCTTCCGAAACCTTAAGCCAGTGTTCGGCTTCGGGATTCACGTGTGGCTCGAGAAGGCGGAAATCGTTCACGTCGTCTTTGGCCAGATATCTTTGGACTACGCGCCAAACCGGCTTGGCGCCCATCTCTATCCTGTTCTCCGGCACGTCTCCGCGAAGCAGGGACTGCAGCTTGGTTACAAGATCGGGATCATTCATGAATTTTCTGAACAAGCCCGAATAGAACGGCACCTCGTGCAGATAGTGGAGCATGAGAGTGAACATCCTTAATGTCTCTCCGGGGGTATCTATCGGCAAAGGAATGATGAATATTATGCCGTATTCTTTAAGGTGGCTAAGATTATGATATTTTTTCTCAAGGAATTTTTCCGCCACATCCAGCCATTTTGTCTCCAGAATTTTTAACTCGACTTCTCTCTCTTCAAAGTCCTCCGGCTTCAGATCGCTGTAAGAAACATCGAAGAACTTGTGCATCCATTCGGTACTTTGGGTAAACCGCAGAGCGCTGACGACGGAAGAGAAGCCCTCTTTTTCAAGCAATTCTTTGGCTGAAGTGTAGCCGAAATGCTTCATCATGTTGTCGGGAGGGTACTTTTCCAGAAGCTCGGCCACCTTTTCTTTTTTTATGAAAAGCCCTTTCGGAGGCGTATAAAGCTTTAAGGCCGTTTCACACAGCTTGCCGCAGGTATTATTCATTTTAGACAGGTCGGGCCGGCCGAGAATTTCAAAAAGATGCTGGTCCATTTGAATAAGCCGCTGTATGAGCGCCATGTAAACGGTTTCTGCCGAAGCATTCCTGTTCAGACCAATCTCACCCAGGGTTTTGTTGACCAGGAGGTCGTTTTGGCCGGCAATCGCCTCCACCACCCCGTCCTGGCCTGTGACTTTGCTCATCCTTTGGTCAAGCTCAAAAAGCGTTTCCGGGTTTGTTCTCAATATCGCCGCAAGTTTTTTGTATGGTTCAAGCATTTATCAAATTTAAAGTGGGGTCCGCTCCACTTTGACTAATGGCCATGGCCCCCAATCGCCGTTCTTCAATATTCCCGCCTTGGCTCCGTACTGGGTAACGACGGATGATGCATTAGCGGTAGCAAATTGAATGGCCTTGGCTACGTCTCCCGACCGGATCATTTCTGATACGAAACCGGAACTGAAGGCGTCTCCCGCGCCCGTTCTTTCCACCACCGGCGAGTCCGGCACCCCGGCCCGGTAGATATTCTTCCCGTCGGACACCACCACGCCTTCCGGACCCTTGGTCATTACAAAGATGCCGCCTATTATTTCGTCCATGAATTTGAAAATATCCGTCTCGTTCTGATAATCGATGCCCGTTAGCTTGGCTGCTTCTTCTTTGTTCATTATCACGATGGAGAAACTTTTAAGCAGCGGCTTAAATTTTTCCAAGCCATGGTCAAGTTCCTTACCGCCAGGGTTAGTAGCCAGCTTGACCCCGTTCGCTACCGCCCAATTCGCGGCTTTCTCGAGCAGGTCAAAATGTCCGCCCAAGCTGTTCAGGAATATCCATTTGGTTTTGATTCCCTCTAAGTTTATCTGGCTGGCGTCAAAATGCTGGCCTTCGCCTTTATGCGAAAGTATGGTTCGTTCTCCCGAGTCATGGACCAAAATTACCGAATAAGCAGTGATGCCGTCGCTGTGCTTTTGAAAATATCCGGTTTCTATCCCCTCGCCGGCAAGTTCTTTGATCACGTCATCTCCGTTGAAATCCTGCCCCACGACACCGATACAAGCGGTCTTCAGGCCCTGGCGGGCAAAAGTGACCGCCGCGTTGGTTGAACCCCCGCCAGACGTAAAAACGATCTTTTTTATCTCTACTTTTGAGCCAAAAGGAAGGCACATTGCCTTTCCGGTGGAAAAGTCAGTCGATCTGGTTACTTTAAACTCTTCGGCCCCGATAAGAACGTCCCGAGTCGCGGAACCGATGGCAATGATATCGAAATTATTACTGGGCATACTGTTTATTTTCCACCATCGTCTTCAATTCTTCAATGGCCTTACCCACATCTTCAGAAGAAAAAATGTAGCTTCCCACCGCAAACATTGATACGCCGGCCGCAAGAAGCTTCGGGATCGTCTGGGGATTCACTCCTCCATCGACCCCGATAGGTATTGAGGGATATTTGATGTGAAATTGTTCTATTTTAGAAACGACTTCCTCTCTGAAGTCGGCGCCGTACTGGCCCGGCTCTACGGTCATGAACTGGACAAGATCGATATCATCCATGAATTCCTGGATTACCTCGATGGGGGTGTCGGGGTTCAGGACCAATCCGGCTATTTTGTTGTTCGAGTGTATCTGGTCGATGATCCCCTTCAGGT
This sequence comes from uncultured Candidatus Saccharibacteria bacterium, assembly GCA_964366725.1. Lineage (GTDB taxonomy): Bacteria > Patescibacteriota > Minisyncoccia > 2-02-FULL-40-12 > GWA2-44-9 > JACPAB01. The sequence continues at coordinate 5,015 of CAYIUL010000005.1, forward strand.
CGGCTTGGCTCTCGACATGGACGAGAAACCTGTCGGCAGACGCGATCTGATACCAAAAATACATCTGGTCTTCCGGGTTGTTGGCCATCAGATGGACGTCAAAGTTTAATTTTGTCTCCATCTTCGATATCTCCTCATAGCCGCTTACCGTCTTATTGGGAACAAAAACGCCGTCCATAACATCCAAATGAACGCGGTCAACATACGGCTCCACCGTTTTAAGAAACTTTTCCATGTCTTCACGTGAATTAGCGATTATAGCGGGTATTATTTTATTCATATGTTTTTCGTATATGGCTCATTGCGTAATCAAAACTTCCCGCTTGTCCTGATCCTGTCGAAGGAACTTTTTTTCCGGGATTAAATATATTTTGCGGGTCGAAGATCTTCTTGGTCTTTTCAAAAAGTTCCAGGATCTCCGGACTGAACATTTTTTTCAGATACGGCGTTCTTATCAACCCGTCGTTATGCTCGCCGGTTATCGAGCCGCGCATGGAAGCGATGAGCTCGTAAACCTTCTCCGAAAGTTCGGGAATGGCCCTGCGATTCTCTTCTTTGCGGAAATCCATCAGAGGGATGACGTGGAAGTTGGCATCGCCCGCGTGTCCGGCGATAGTGTATGTCAGGCCCTTGTATTGCCCGACCAGTTCGTTAAGTTTGGGCAAGAATGCGGGCAATTGTTCCACGTGGACGACCACATCGTCTATGAACGGCGCGGTATGCTTGTCCCCGACATGCTTGCGGAGCAAACTGAAGCTTTCCCGGCGTATCGTCCAATATTTTTCGGACTCGGCAGCCGTATGGGTTATGAGTGTTTTAACGTTAAACTTAGACCTTACTTGCGACCGGACTTCTTCCAGTTTTCGGTCTATCTCCTTTTCGTCGTCACCGGTGAATTCGGCTATCAAGACAAGCTTGGGCATTCCCCCGGTCAGGATCATAAGGGCCTCGGGGATGAACCGGAAAAAAAGAGAGAGTGCGTTACCTTTCATTTTCCTTACCATGTCCGGAAAAAATCTGACGGCCAATTTCAAGGTTTGATCGTCATACGCTTCAAAGCTCTCCGGCTTGAATTTCATTACCTCGTTCACCAGGTCGCCTAAGGGACTTAAGTCCCGGAGAAACATCACGAAAAGCTTGGAATGTTTTTTGGCGCGGACAAGGCCAAGCTTTATCTTCGTCACCAGGCCGAGCGTTCCCTGGGAGCCGACAAATAATTTGGTCAGGTCGAATGTTTTGCCATCCCAGACGTTCCAAAGATAGTAACCGGCTGAATTTTTTGACACATCGGGCTTGGCTTTTTGTATAACGTCGTAATTCATTTCCAGTAGTTCGTATGTTTTACGGTATATCTCCCCTTCAAAGTTGATCTGTTTCTTTTTTTGTTCCAACTCGTCAACGGTCAAGGGTCTGAAAACGTATTCATTCCCATCTGAAAGAACAACTTCCAGTTCCCGGACATATTTTTCGGTTTTGCCGTAACTTAATGACTTTTCTCCTCCGGCATTATTAGCAACGATGCCGCCCAGCGCGCACAAACTCTTTGATGCGGGATATGAAGGAAAAAGAAGGCCTTTCTTGAGCGCCTCGTTCTCAAAGTCACGATAAAAGACACCGGGTTCCACGATCGCGTAGCTATCGCCTATCTCGTGGATCTTATTAAGGTGCGCCATAAAATCAACGATTATCGATTCATTCAGAGGCCCTCCGCTCATATCCGAACCGGCGGCCCGTGCGGTTAAAGACAGGTTCGGCCGGGACTCTTTTTTTTTCGAAACGAAAGAGACCAGTTTTTTAATGTCGTTTACGTTCTTCGGTTTTACGACAAGTTCCGGTTTGACCTCGAAAATACTGGCATCGTGGCTAAATAAGTTTAAATCCGCCTCTGTCGCGGATACTTCCCCTTCAATTAGATTTTTGACTTCTTCTAATAACATCTAATTTGTTTCTTCTATTTCTCCTATCTCTCCCAGCCGGCGATTGAATCTTTCTTCATCGGCAAATTCGGTTTTAAGAAATGCCCTGACGATCTCCTGCGCGTCTTCCTCGGAAGTAAAATCCGAAGCGATAGCGAGGACATTGATGTTGTCGTCTCTTCTGGCCGCTTCTATCTGTTCTTTGTTAATGGCCAGGCCGGAACGTATGCCGTCATATTTATTGGCAACGTCGTCCACACCCACGCCCGACCCGCAAATTATGATCCCCCGATCGTCGGGCTCGGTCATGCTCTCGGCAACCCTGGACGCGTAGACGGGATAGTCGTCATTTTGGTCGTATTCAAAAGCGCCGACATCATGGTGATCGTAGCCCCATTCGGTCAGCCACTGTTTTACTTTTTCCTTGAGTTTAAAACCCCTATGGTCGGTTCCCAGATATATCATTTTGTTTTATTTAAATATTGGACGGCGCTCAATAGCGCGCAAGTGCCCTGGGCGGCGGCCAATACGATTTGTTTGAAAGGCACATCGGTCACATCTCCGGCGGCATAAAGGCCAGGGATGTTGGTTTGGCAGTTCTTGTCTACGACTATCTCTCCTTGGTTATTTTTCTGGACATCCTCGGCAACAAGGCCGGAATTGGGAAGCATTCCAATGTGGACAAACACGCCGTTCACTTTAAGTTCTTTTTCGCTCCCGCCTTCTTCATATTTGAGCATTGTCACGAACTGCTCTCCCGTTATCCGGCTGGTTTTTGCGTTGTAAAGAAATTCCGCGTTCTTTTTGGTTTTCAAATTATCAAGCAAGATCGTGTCTCCCTTGAATCCGGGATTCTTGTTGACCATGTAAACTTTGCTGGCGATATCCGCCATCATCAGACCTGATTCCAGCGCAGAGTTTCCTCCACCGACAATAGCCACCGCCTTGCCCCCAAATACGGGTCCGTCGCAGACGGTGCAGTAGCTGACACCTTTATTTCTGAATTCCTTCTCTCCTGGAACGTTCAGTTCGCGCGGATGAACACCCGTGGCAATTATTACGGCTTTGGCGGCATAATTAACTTCCGCGCCGTCTTTAGCGGCAGAGATCAAAAAGGTACCATCGGCCTGCCTGGTTATCTTTTTAACTTCAACCCCTTCTTCCGGTGTGACTCCGTAGTTGGCTAAATGACCCTTGAACTTGTCGGCCAACTCTATGCCGTTAGTCCCCGGAATGCCCGGGTAGTTGTCCACCTCGCCCGATGTTGCCACCTCGCCGCCGAAGTCCTTGGTAACGATCTTAAAATTAAGCCCCCTTCTTGCCGCATAAATACCGGCTGCGGTAGCCGCCGCCGATCCTCCGATTATAATGAGGTCGAACATATCCTATTATTTTACTAAAAACACGAATAAAAAACAAAAAGGCCTTTTGGCCTTCAAAACCTTATGGCAATCCTTACATTGTGGGTGCCGGCAACCGAGTGCGCGGCTGTAACAACAACAGGCAAAAGCCACCACAACTTTTTGTCTTCCTTTTTCAGCTTGTAGCTGGCGTAAATTATCCCGGCATCGAGAGAGCCCTGGATAGCATAAAGTGCAGGCCTGCCGGCTTTGACAAACGGCCTCATGAGCGGGTTTCTTTCTCTGCACCCGTTCCCGCATTTATCGAGAGCGAAGTATGTGCTTTCCATGTCGTAGATAGTGGAACCGATAAGAAAGGTATTCACGGTCCAGAATTTTTTGTCAGCGACAGATTTCCCTACGAGTGGGCGATGCCCCACTCCAGGAACATCTTGGGCACTGGCGGTCAACGGAACAGAAGAAAGGATCAAAAGAATTCCCAGCAAGGTTTTCATCTTTCCTCCTGATTTTCAAATTGCTAATATGGATTAATTATCCCATGAATACAAAGAAGTCCTTGTGGATACTTTTGGGAATAGGCCTCGCGACCCATTTTTTGTTTTTCGGACATCCGAACCAGACCGTTTTTGACGAAGTCCATTTCGGGAAGTTCGTTTCCGGTTATTATACCCACGAATACTACTTCGATATCCATCCCCCGTTGGGCAAGCTGCTCATCGCCGGTTTTGCTAAGCTATTCGACTTCAAACCGGAATTCAGCTTTGCCGAGATCGGTGACGAATTCCCTGACTCCAAATATATGGCCCTGCGATTCCTGCCTTCGTTGGCGGGTTCTCTGATGCCTGCGGTTATTTTTCTTCTTGCCTTACAGCTCGGTTTTTCCCGCCGGGCGGCCTTCGCGGCGGGTCTTTTGATCGCGCTTGAGAACGGCATTCTTGTCCAGACCAGATTTATACTGATGGACGGATTTCTTATTTTATTCGGATTCCTGTCCCTGATTTTTTACTTTAGAAAAAAGCCGACTCCCGCCGGAGTGTTTGCCGGACTGGCCGCGTCGATAAAATGGACCGGATTGACTTTTTTGGCTCTTATCTTGACCGTTGAAGCGATAAAGTTATTCAGAACAAAAAACTTAAGACAGATTTTTTCTTCCGGATTGAAATTGACTATAATTCCTCTGGCTGTTTATTTTTCCGTCTTCGCTTTACACTTCGCGTTTCTTTCAAAGCCCGGCCCGGGCGACGCATACATGTCCCAAGAATTCCACGAGAAAAGCGTTTTAAACAAGTTCGTCGAACTCAATAAAGAAATGTACAGATCAAACCAACGACTCACGGCTGACCACCCTTATTCGAGCAGGTGGTATTCGTGGCCATTCATGGCTCGCCCCATGTTCTATTGGGTGGATGGAGACGCGAGAATATATTTCTTGGGCAATCCGATCGTCTGGTGGGCTTCGAGTGCTGGAATTCTTATGGGCCTGGCCTTGACCTTCTTGAGAAAAGCCGACAAAACAATATTTCTTTTGACCGGAGCGTATTTACTTAATCTCCTGCCGTTCATGGAAATAAAAAGAGTCATGTTTCTTTACCATTACATGACAGCGATGATATTTGCCGTATTGGTGCTTGTGTATGTTGTTGAAAAAACATACGACGGCCGCCGGGCAAAAATAATATTTACCGGCCTTGTTTTAGCGTCTCTTGCGTCGTTTCTTTATTTTGCTCCGCTTACTTACGGCCTGAGATTGTCTCCGAAAGAATATGAAAGGCGGGTCCTGCTCCCGGGTTGGAGGTGATAAAACCTCCGGTCACGACGTAATGGGTCCTTTAGATCTCATTATTTTTCGTCTATTATAGATTCCGATGCCCGTCATCACGAAATAAAAGGTCGCGATGGAAAAACTGGCCCAAGCGCCGTTAACAAAGCTGTCTAACGCTTGAGCTGACTGACCGATCATAAAACAGCCGTTAGCGATCATATAATTTTTATGCGATACCACGCCGCCTTTTGCCTGGAACCAAAGATAAGCCGCCGATTGAGTTATGATCATTCCGAAAAATATAGCGGTAATCATCTTTGACGATGTTTTAATCGAGTGAATATTGTTTCGCTTTCTGGTAGAGTTCCTCTATTTTATCCCAGTTGAGATTGGCGAAAAAGTTGTTTATATAGGCCATCCTATCAGAGCCGGTATCTATGAAATATGAGTGTTCATAGACATCCAGAGCGACTATCGGGATACAGCCCCAGACCCCGCCGTGGTTTTGGGCATCGCAATTATACTGCATTAGCCGTTTCTCATTCATGTCCCAGCACAAAATAGCCCAGCCGCGGGCAGCCATCCCGCAAGCGGAAAAATAATTCTTAAACTCATCAAAGGAACCCCATTTTTCTTCGATTGCTTTTAAAATTTCGCCTCTTGGGTTTCCGTCCCCACCCAAAATAGCAAAATAATTTTCATGCAGATACATTCCATTCCTAGCAAAAGTTTCGCCAAGCTTGAGACCCCTTAATTCACTGTGGATCTGGTTACCCTCAACTTTGCCGCTTTTTCTTAGTTCTCCAAGTTTCTCCGAGATCTCGTTGGTTTTATTAACATAACCGGCATAAAGTTTTCCATGATGGACTTCAAGGGTCTTTTGAGAAATTCCTTCTAAAGAATCAGGGGCATATGGCAATAGTTTGATCTCTTTTTTCATTGTATTCCCAAGTATTCGTTTATTTTGGGCCTATCGAAACCGACAACTATTTTTCCGTCTATATCGATAACCGGCACACCCATTTGGCCGGACTTTTTGACCATCTCTTCTCTCTTTGGAACATCCGCCATAACGTCATACTCGGCGTATTCCAACCCCTTCGACTTAAAATATTCCTTAGCCATCTTGCAGTAAGCGCAATACGGAGTCGTATAGATGGTTATTTTGCTCATTGATTCCATAATAGCACATGTGATTTAAAATTGAAAAATATAAAGATTCTTGCTACTATAAACCATCTTGTTTTTTGAAAAGAACACATCCATGATGAGACCAGCAGCCGTGGCCGCAGTTTTGGCTCTGCTGTTTGGTCAGCCAGCGCTTGGCCAAACACCAGAAATACAGGTAGATGCCAGCACCGGCGAATTCATCATCAAGACAGTGCTGGAAAAAACCACCGAGAACGAGCCCCTCAAAAGGGAGCAGCTTACCTACAAACGGGTCTATGATGTCTACAACCTAAATGAAAACGAACAGGTGCTCAACCGGGCTAAGGAAGAGGTCGTCCTCATTGAACCGGGCGGCAGAGAGCGCCTGATAGAAAAAGACAACAAACCGGTCAGGGGCGGAAACGTCTCGGGCCAGAAATTCAACCTGCTGACGGTTTTTAAGGCACTGGTTAAGCTTCACGACTTCCTGGTCATCAGAATCGAGATGCTCGAGGAAAGGCCTTATTACGTCATCAGCTTCTGGCCCAAGCCGAACCAAAAGAGCTCCGGGGACGTTGAGAACGTCATCGTCCGCTCAGAAGGCGTGATGTATGTGGATATCGAAAAGTTCTACATCAAGCGTCTTTCCGCCCGGACCTTAAGGCCCTACTCTCCATGGAGAGCTCTAGGCGGGTTCACCCTTAGCCGAGCCGACATTGAAATGGTCCAGGAAGAGTTCAGCGGCATCGTTGTAATGAGCTCCGTGACCATCACCGACCGATATTGGTCGTTGACAAGAGGGGGCACGGTCTTCGAAAAACAAACCTATGCCTACAAGGACTACCGGTTGGTTGAACCGAGGTAGTTCCGGGGGACGTGCGCGTCCCCTTTTGAATATCTAACATGAGCAGAGCAAATTTCCAAATTATAAAAAAAGATTTCCAAACCCGGGCCCGCCTGGGTGTTTTAAAGACGCCTCACGGCAATATCCAAACACCCGCTTATGTGTTTGTGGGGACATACGGCAAGATACGCCACCTTTCTCCTGTGGATATTAAAAAAACAAAAACTCAGGTCATTATAGCCAACACTTTTCATTTGTGGGAAAAGGCCAATGAAAAGCTTTTAAAATTCGGTAAAATTCCGACCATGACCGACAGCGGCGGATTCCAAGTCCTGTCGCTGGCCTTTGGAGATAAAAACGGCATCGGAAAATTTCTAACGACACGGGGTGTCGTTAGTCCACAGGTTGTCAACAGTAGGAAGAATATAAAAATCACTTCAAAGGGTGTGTATTTTAAATGGAACGGGAAGACGAAATTTCTCGGTCCGGAATTATCCATGAAAATTCAGAGTAAAATAAGGGCTGATATAATTTTTGCTTTCGACCATATTACCTCTCCCCTTGATGATTTTGAATATAATAAAAAAGCCGTAGAGCTGACAAATTCTTGGGCACAAATATGTCTTAAAAAACATAATGAGGACCAATTGCTTTTCGGAATTGTCCAGGGAGGCATCTATCAAGAATTAAGGAAAAAGAGCGCCAAACACATCGGCTCTCTTCCTTTTGACGGTTTCGGTATCGGCGGTTCTTATACTAAAAAACAAATATCCAAAATATTGAAATGGGTTATCCCCTATCTGCCCGACGAAAAGCCGAGGCACCTGCTTGGAGTCGGCAAGGTAGCGGATATTTTTGAGGCCATAGAGAATGGTGTCGATACTTTTGATTGCGTCATCCCTACCCGCGAAGCCCGCCACGGCCGGCTCTATACTAAAACGGGGTATATGGATATAAGACGCGGAGCTTATGCGAATGATAAAAAAGTTATCGAAAAAAGATGCGGCTGTCCAACCTGCTCAAGTAAAATCCCCCGCTCCAAAATTCGAGAACTGATCAAAAGCGATGAACCCATTCGACAAGCTCATGGTCAACGCTGGTGCTTGATGCACAACATGTGGTTCTTTAACAATCTTCTTGAGGAAATCCGCAACTCAATCGCCAGGGGCAAATTTTTAGAATTTAAGAAATCTTATTTGGCTCGTTTTGAGAAGACAAAGAGATAAAGTATTTCCAGAATACCGACGGTGTTTAAGATAAGGATAGCGATAAACCATTTTTTGCTTCCTAAATGAGCCGAGCGCCAGAGGGCCAAACCCTTCCAGAACAAAGACCAGACGGCGAGCGCTCCCAGAAAGATCCAAAAACCCATATTCGCATTATTGAAAATTATGTTGTTCATGTTGTCCAGTATACCTTAAACCTTTCAACTTTTCCATGTCCTCTTTCACAAGATCGGGCCGGGTCTCGCAAATAAAGTCCGTGTCGGGAAAAGTCGACATTAAATTCACAAAGCCCATCTCGCCTATTTTTCCGTGACCGATATGGTCGTGCCTGTCCTTTTTAATATCGTAACCAGAAGCGAACATATGGGCGGAGTCGAGACAAATCCCTAACTTATGATATTTCATAGCATCATAAGTTAAAATATACCCCAATTCTTCAAAGGTATCGCCGATAATATTTCCCGCTCCCGCCGAGATCTCAAGGAGCAGTTTTGTAGTTCCTTTATATCCTTCCAAAACCAGGCCTATTCCTTCCGCGGTCATTTTTAATGCTTCCTCTCGGGCGAAATCTTTTGAGCTGCTTGCGGTGAGCGAAGTCGAACTGCCGAGATGGGTCATTACGTATTTGGCGCCTATTAAACTTCCCCGCTCCAACTCTTCCCTCACGATTCGTGCCGACGATTCTCTGGTTGCCTTATTGGCGGAAGCAAAGTTAATGTAATACGGCGTGTGGATGTAGCAGTTTTCCTGCTTCCATTTTTTCATTTCTTCCTTGAACTGCTTGGCAATCTCCGGCGTGATTACCGGCGCGGGACCCCCTTGCGGAGAACGAGTGAACATCTGGAAAACCTCACAGCCCAAATCGGCCGCCCTTTTCGGCGCATTTATTATTCCTCCTGCAATTGAAACATGGCATCCGATTTTCATTCTTAAAATATTACGTTTAACCGCAAAATAAGCAAATTTAAATGCCCAGCCGAGAAATCCGGCTGGGCTTCAGAAAGAATATGCCGCAGACATCAGAACGCAAAGTTGAGAGTGCTCCTCGCCCGCAGGGACCAGAATCCCCGTGAATCACGAAAGCCCCCAACCTCGACTGACTGGCGTTTGGCTTTGCCGAGAGACCACTTGATCCCGGCTCCGGCATTCCATACCAGCGGTTTGCCAAGCAGCTTGCGGAGAGAAACGTCCGGTGCGATGCCAAACCTGCTGCCTGCCTTGAACCGGAACAGCGGATTAGCAACGAATGCGAATGTTCTGCTTGGCGGACCGGCAATCCCATGTTCATACCTGATCACCGGGAATGCCCACGTGACCCTCGGCCCGAACCGGAAGAACTCGCCGCCGGCGATCACCGACCGCTCATTCTTTTGATTCTGGCTACTGTAGCCCACGGCCAAAAGCCAGGTTTTGGGAGTTCTCTTGAGAAACGCCCCGCCTCCGACTTCGCTATAGAACTTACCTTCCCGCGGAGTAGCGCCATTAACAGTTTCCAACATCCATTTCTCTTCGTAGAAACTCACCCGGACTTGAAAGTTCGGGTCGGGCGGACCGTCGCCGATATAAGATGAGTTGCGCAGATCGATCTGGAGCTGGTGTTCGGCTTTTTTCTTCCCACCTTCGCTTTTCTTTGTCTGGGCCGTTGCCACGCCGCTGAAAGATATCAGCAGCGAAAACGCCATCCCTATCGCATTGATAACCTTGGAAATCTGCTGGTCGGGATCCTTGTAAGGATAGACCAGCCAGCTGACCGGAAAGGTTGCCGTTGCGAGAATCAAGAAAAGCGGGTTCATGAGCTCGACAGCGAGATTGAGCCGTCGGGCTTTTATCATCGCGACGAAGAACATGAGGGCGAAAACAAACGAGAATGGAAGCTTAATCCGGAAGTTCTCACCGATGACGTCCCAGTGATACGTGGTCGTTGTCGGACGGAAATCGAACAAGGCCTGCAACTCGGCGTCGTTTTTTTCGAGCTTGAACAGCTCATCCGAGGCAATACGGTCCCCCCGGAATTTGTCCCGAGCACTCTGGGCGATTTGAGACCATGCACGGTAAATCCTTGAGTGCTTCACCTCTAAAGCGCGGAGTTGAGAATAGTCGTCGGCGACTTTTGTCTTTTCGGGCGCAGGCACCCAGGGCGAGTGCCGCTCAATGTAAGCCGCCCGCTTGATAACTTGGTGAGCAACGGCAGGCGTGAAGCCGGGTTCGTCAATACGAACCAAGAGCTGTCTGATCTCGTTGAGGGCCACATCGGTAGGAATAACATCCCCTTCAGACAGGTTGCGAACTGTCGTGGAGTAATTGAGACCCCACGGAAAGAGCACTGCCACCGCCATGACAAAGATCAAGAAGGCAATAAAGTGCTCCAGTGGCGCATCTGTCCAACAATCAACTTCCTGATGTCTCATTTTCTGCTCCTTATCCTTCTGGTGTGGCCTAGCCACACCGTAAATGTCAAAGATGGTTATATTATAATAAAAGAATAAGAAAAAGTCAATTTTACTTAGCAGATATTATTCCGTCTTTTTTGAGTTCTTCGAGAATGTCGGCAGGAATCGGGATTTGTTTTCCGACCGGGCTGATCCCGGGATAGCGCCAAGCCGAAATAACCACCTTTTTGTTTCCCCTCTTCTGATACATCGCCCAGATCTCGGAGGGTTTTTTCTTGTTGGAACCCTCAGCCATTACCGCTATGGTATTTTCGGCCACCCCATCTTCAACCCTCTTTGGATTTCTCAGGATTCTTTTTACCCTATCGGCCGAGAGGCCATAAAACATCATTTTCCTGCCGACATGGTTGGTCCAGGAATATTTGTCGTCGTTCTTGGGAAATTTAAATTTCATCAACCTAACTTATCATACTTTTTCCAAACAAAAAACCGCTTTTCAGCGGTTTTTTGTTTATGGTTTAGTAGTCCCTCTGACTGCCTCCGCCATATCCTCTTCCACCTCCACCGAAACCACCTCTGCGAGGCGGCCTGTCAGTGGTCATCGGTCTTGCTTCGTTTACGATGAGTTTTCTGCCGTCGAGCTCCTGCCCGTTCCATCTTTCGATGGCCTTGGGAGCATCGTCGTCATTCTCCATCTCTACGAAAGCGAAACCTCGTGATCGGCCGGACATCTTGTCCTTCATCACAGTAGCCGATGCGACTGGTCCGACTTCCGCAAAAGCATTCCGCAAAGAGTCGTCGGTAGTGTCATAAGACAAGTTACCGATATACAATCTTTTTGCCATTTTATTTGAAGTTATCTGCCAAGCGCGTTCCGGAGAAAGTGATGGGCATTAACTCCAATATGTTTAAGTAGGAGCGACCTCCCGCCGAGTTCCTACCACCTAAAACGGCTTCGGACTAACGAGATACCTACAATATGGATATGATAACACAATCGGTGTTTTTACGCAACTACTCCACCACTATCGTTCCGAAGTGGGATGGGTTGCTGTGATTGTGGTATTTCCAGGTTCCGGCAATATCGAACTTAAAAGACCACGTCCCGCCGGAAACAATACCCGCACAAGCGTCAAAAGTGCTGCCGATGCATCCTCCGGTTGTCGGATATGCGGAATGCGTCGGGTGAACCGCGGAAGCCGTCCACATCATCCTGGAACTTTCATTCTTCCAGATTACCGTTTGCCCTTTTTTAACGGTCAGGGTGGCCGGCGAGTATCCGGCATCGGTGTAAACTACGGTATTGCCCTCTTGGGTCGGGGCTTGAGTCGGCGTTGGAGTGATGATAGGTGTCGAGGCCGGTCCGGTTAGATCAGCGTCTTTCTTAATTACTTTCCAAAAAACAATTACCGCGGCCGCGATCACCAGAACAATAAGGATTTTTTTCATTTTTTATTTTAAAAGTTTATCTATCTCGGCTTTGAAAACATCGAACGGCTGGGCACCCACGACAGCGACAGACCCGGAGTCAAATTTAATTATATACTCGCCTGCTTTTATTCTGTCTTGCATATACTGGAGGTCAATTATTATCTTGCCCTCGCCGATAAATGTTGTCGGCGTTCCGGAAACACCGTAAGCGCTGCCGTCCTTAAGGTCATTCTCCACTTCCGGCTTATATTTGTTTGGGACAACGCATTCGTTCCACTTATTCATGTCCAGTCCGGGAATTTGCGAGGCCCACTTCTTTATATCAGTTTCGGAAAATTGGATGGTTCCGGCGCCCTTCTTTTCTTGTTCTTGGAATAACTTATCGTGCATCTCCCAGAATTTTCCCTGGTCATTGGCGCATTGGGCCGCTTCGGCCGCCGGCTGGGCGGCTGGGTGGAAAGATAAAGGAAAGTCGCGGTAAACGAATCTGACTTTCCCTGTATCGATATATTCGGTCTTTATCTGTTGAAAAGCTCCCCTCCAGAAAGTCCGGCAAAATGGGCACTGGAAGTCGCTGAATTCCACGATGGTAACTTCGGCCTTTGGGTTTCCGAGCATCGGATCATCGTCAACGGAAACGTCAACTTTATCTCCCTTAACATCGTTCCCTTTGACATTGGCGGTGCCAGCACGGCCTCCGGTGTTAAAACTGAAAAAAACTATCGAACCGCTTATCAGTACGGCCGCGATCAGTATTGCGCCCGGCAAAATAAATTTTGAAGGATTTTCCATAATTATATTTTATCAGTTGGTTTATTTTTGTCTAAAATCTTTGAAGGCCGGCTCGCTCATGGCGGGTATGTTTTCAGGTCCCTTGCCCCGGTGGGCTTTAATGAATCCTTCCACCTGCGCTTCGTTAAAACTGTCAAGCTTCAAAAGATATTCCCACGCGGCCAGGGCAATTGGCTTATCATTCTTGGCCCGAGGCGCCATAACCATCTTGGAGCCATATTTTTTGGCCATGTTGGCAAGTTTTTCTATTGCGTCTTTGTCTAAATCGGGCCGATACGAGAGCCAGATGTAGCCGTGTTCGAGATTGTGTATCAACTGCTCGTCGGCGAGTTCTTTGTCGTAAACGCCGGCCTGCGCAGGGTTGCTATAATGCCATCCGCCGGTGGGGGGATTGGAATTATAATCCGGATGGACTTGGCCCATGGCTATGTGTTCCCTGTTCTGCGCCCGAAAAAATTCCCCTTTGACCTCGAGCTCGGGAATATTGGTGACATCGGAAGTCCGGAACGCAGGCAAGACAAACGTCCAAAAACCAAAACCTGCAACAATCAAAACAACCGCCCACACAAGCAGCTTCTTTGTTTTCTTTTTGGTTTCTTTGGCGCGGACTTCCCTTTCTTTCGCCTCGCGTTTTAAGAAATACTCGTTTTGAGAGTTTTCGTTTTCCATAGTGTCTGACGACCATCATATCAAAAGGCCAGAGATCCATCAAGAAATAAAAAAGTCCCGCATCTGCGGGGCTTTTTAGAACGGCCAGCGGAAGAAGCCGGCTATTATGGACAGGATGCTTGAAAGAAGTTTTTTATTGGCCGGTTTGGGTTCTTGTTCGGGAGCAACCGTTGGGCTTGGTTCCGGTGTCGGCTGTTTGGTGACAACAGCAACCCTAACGGTCTTTTTAGGAACGGTAGCAACATCAACCGCCAAAGGAGTAGCCACAGGAGTCGGGTCCGGCGCAAGAGCCGGGACAACTGGTGTTGAAGTTATCTCAGGAACGGACGTAGTGGTTGAGACCGGGTTATATAACGCCGGAAACCAGAGCGAACCGCCTCCGCCGCCGGAATTGCTCGGTTGAGGAGCCGGAGGGGTGTAGGTATAA
>CAYIUL010000006.1:0-18605 GCA_964366725.1 uncultured Candidatus Saccharibacteria bacterium
CCCGAATACTTGGAGGGCAGAACCCCAAAGAAAAATGTCCTTTCCTTTTTCAGAAAAAATTGGTCGCGCGCAAATCAGAAAAGCAAGGAGTGTTTTCTTTCGGGGTTGCCGAGCGGAGCGGGATACGGGAATCGAACCCGTCTCTTAACCTTGGGAAGGTCACGTATTACCACTATACGAATCCCGCAATTGTATATTTCACATACATTTTATCAAAAATTATCGTTTTCTCCAGCATGTGACCACTTTTAAACTTTACACTGGTCGACCAAAGATAGTATACTTAAAGTATGCCGAATCCCAAAAAGCCGAGGCCGAATTGTCCCGTTTGTAGCAAGGAACCAGAACGTTCTTACTATAGATATTGTAGTAACTCTTGTCAGCAGGAATATCAATACAGAAATTATATTGAAAAGTGGAAAAATGGTGGAAAGAACGGTCTAAATAGCATAGGATTAGTATCGCCTTATATAAAGAAATATTTGCGCAGAAAGTTTGGAGATAGATGTTGTTTGTGTGGTTGGTCAAAAGTTAACACTATAACTGGCAAGGTCCCACTAGTTGCTGACCACATTGATGGTAATTGGCGAAATAACACAGAAGAGAACTTGCGCTTAATTTGCCCAAACTGCGATGCGCTTAGTCCAACTTTTGCAGCACTAAATAAAGGTAGGGGAAGAATAAATAGGGCTATAAGTGAAAGGGCCAAAGAAGGGCGTTTATTGGCTGTATCAATGCCGAAGTAGTTCAATGGCAGAACATTGCTTTCGTAAAGCAGAAACGTGGGTTCGATTCCCACCTTCGGCTCCAAATGTCCAACTTTCGTTACGACAACAATAAGGCCATACTTTCATTCCATTCGGGAGCCGGTGGTGTTGACGCGCAGGATTGGACATCGATGCTTATAAGGATGTATCAAAAACTGTCCCAGCGAAAAGGATGGCGGTTTTCTGTTCTCGACCAGTCCTTTGGCGAACAAAACGGCACCAAAAATGCGGTCTGTGAAATTACCGGTCCGGATGTCTATACCGTGCTTCAAAGCGAATCAGGAGTTCATCGCCTTGTCCGAATGTCCCCGTTCTCCGCTAAAAAACTCAGGCACACTTCCTTTGCTTTAGTTGAGGTATTGCCGGAACTAAAAGACGTTGGCATAAAGGTTAACTCTCAAGACCTGAAAATTGACACCTTCCGTTCATCCGGCCCCGGCGGGCAGAATGTAAATAAATTGGAAACAGCCGTCCGAATAACTCATATTCCCACTAACACCGTGGCGGCGGTCCAGTCGGAGCGTTCACAGCAGCAAAATAAGGAAAAGGCCATGGATTTGTTGCTTTCCCGCTTGGCACAAAGAATGGAAAAGGATAAAATAAAAGAACTCGCGCAGTTAAAGCCGGAACTGAAATCCGGCTCGATAGAATGGGGAAGCCAGATAAGGTCCTATGTGCTCCACCCGTATCAAATGGTAAAAGACCACAGAACGGGAATAAAGTCATCCCAGCCGGACAAGGTCCTGGACGGTGATTTGGATAAGTTCATCGAAGCCGGTCAAAAACAGAATAAATAATGATAGAGCTCAAAGACGTTTATACAATTTATGACGATGAAATAGAAGTGTTGAACGGCATCAACCTTCATATCAAGGACGGTGAGTTCGTGTCAGTTGTCGGCCCGTCTGGAGCCGGTAAATCCACGCTCTTGCGTCTTATGACCAGGGAGATCCTTCCCTATCAGGGCCAGGTTATTATCGATGGCGTCAATATCGTGGAACTGCCGTCCAAAGCCATCCCTCTTTTGAGAAGAAAGATCGGAACCATATATCAGGATTTTAAGCTTCTTTCCAATAAAACCGCATTCGAGAACGTGGCTTTTGCCATGGAGGTTTGCGGAATGGATGAGCATGAGATAGGTAACGACGTTCCGAAAGTTCTGGGCATTGTCGGCCTGAACGACAAGCTCAACAGCTTCCCTCACCAGATGTCGGGAGGGGAGAAGCAGAGATTAGCCATAGCCCGGGCTCTGATACACAGGCCGAGGATAATTTTGGCCGATGAACCGACCGGTAATCTGGACATGGTCAACGGCTATGATGTGGTAAAATTATTAACGAAGATAAATGAGCTGGGGACTACCGTTATTCTGGCCACCCACAACAAGGATGTGGTTAATACCATAGGCAAAAGAGTTATCAGCATGGAGAAGGGCAGGGTGGTCAAGGACCAGGTTGTGAACGGCAAATACATATTATAAGTTTAAAGATCAAAGACATGAGAGAGCATTTAAACAGGGTTTTTAAAGTAGGGTGGACGAATTTCAAAAGGAATTCATATTTAAGCTTCGGCACGACCGGGGTCATGGCTCTTGTGCTGATGCTCTTTTCCGGTCTGATGGTGGTCAATTTCCTTTCCTCGACCATTATCGGCAGTTTGGAAGATAAGGTGGACATAAGCGTCTATTTCAAGAACGAAGCGTCGGAGGTGGAGATAAGAGAGGTCCGTCAGCAGCTTGAAAATTTCGGCTCTGTCGCGAGGGTCGAGTATATCTCGCGCGACCAGGCCCTGGAGGACTTCAAGCAAAGGCACGCCGGAGACGCTCTTATCCAGGAATCGCTGGCGGAACTGGAGGACAATCCTCTTCAGGCGTCTTTGAACGTCAAAGCAACCGATTCTTCCAAGTATCCGGCCATAGTCGAATTTCTCGAGGCCAATAAGTTCAGGAGCTTGGTGGACAAAATAAGTTTCTATGAGAATGAGCAGGTTATCAGAAGGGTCCAGAACATTTCCAACGGCATGCGCAACTGGGGATTTTTGGCGACGATGGTCCTGGCCGTGGTGGCGGTGCTGGTTACCTTCAATACCATCCGTCTGACGATATATAACCAGAGGCAGGAAATAGAAATAATGCGCCTGGTCGGCGGCTCGAACTGGCACATCAAAGCGCCGTATCTGGTGGAGGGCGGACTGTATGGAGCTTTTGCCGCGGCAATTACGCTTGTCATCTTCTATCCCGTGGCATACTTCGTATCTCCGAAAGTGGGATCACTCATGCCCGGCGTGAGCTTGATAGGATATTTTGTCTCTAACGGTCTTCAATATGTGTTCCTAGTTGCTTTCGTCGGCATACTCCTGGGTGTTGCCTCCAGTTTCGTGGCAATACGCCGCTTTCTCAAAATTTAATAGATATTGCCAAAATTCTCTGAAATAGTAAGATACCGCCAGGTTCTTTTTTATTTGAGGATAAAATGATTGCCCACGACCTTCGCGGTAAGACATTTACTGTAGTTGAGGTTTTCAAAACAAAATATAAGCTTCAGCTTTTACTTCGTGACGAAGCCGGAAGAGAGCACCGTCTTATAACGGAAGAAAAAGCAGGCCTCGGAGCCGATAGTGGTTGGTACTCTTGGACCGAAGTCACGTTTGACGGCGATACGTTATTGAAGACATAAGGCGTTGAAAAAACGCCTTTTTTGTTGTAGAATTATTCATATTGCCGGGTCTTCTAACGGTAGGAATATGGACTCTGAATCCATCAATCTTGGTTCGAATCCAAGCCCGGCAGCTCTGCAAAGAAGAAATTAAATCCAGGCCCAGCTGCACCAGTCAGCGCAGTATCGAGAGACCGGAGAGCGTATTTTGCTATCAAAAATGGAAAATACAGAATTCGAAATAAGTATACGTGTTATTTTTTCTGATCAAATCAGAGAGATTCTTAAACGTGAAAAAGTCCGCTTTGTTAGAGAATATGGAAGTAGTTATAAGTCAGAACCTCATATTACCTTGTACTTGGATCGGTATGAGAAAGAAGGACTTCGTAAGGTTATCGAGGATCTTCAAAAATTAAGATTTGAACCTTTTACTTTTTCGTTGCTTTCTCCAAGTGTGCGCATTGAAACAGATCGCCATCAGAACCTGTATGTGATGGATGTTTCTGATAGAGAAAAATTTAGCCGGCTTCATGATGAAGTTTCACGAATAGCTATCCCATATCGAAGCTTCTTGTTGCGCGAAAAGACCCGGTGCCGATTAGAACAGCAGGGAATTCAGACCGATGGTATGAGGGTGAACATGCCTGAAGAAATAGATGATTTTGACCCACACATTACTCTCGGCGAGATTGATTTTGATAAACCGCAAGCCGAAATAACTGAGGTTCGGAACAATCTCAAGCAAATCCAAGGAGAAAAGATAACGGTTTCAAGCATCGAAGTATTTTTCTATGGAAAAGAAACCGGAGAGGAAAAATTTAAGTTAATTGAGCGGGTATCCATATCACTTCAGCATTGACCAAGACGCGTCTAAATCGATATAGAAATGTCGCTCGAAAATGCTTATAATACCTGAATATCCCTGGTCCTAGACCGGGACACACAGCCAGTTTGGTATCGATGGATTAGGACGGGTCAATAAAACAATGGAAACTGAACTTGAGGCAAAATTTTTAGATATTAATAAAGAGTCTTTCCGGGAGAAGCTAAAGGAGGTCGGAGCAACTCTTATATATCCAGAGCGCTTAATGAAGCGAAACGTTTTTGATTACCCAGATGAGAGATTAGAAAAAGAAGGTGCCTGGGTTCGGGTCAGAGACGAAGGTGATAATAAAATAACCCTTAGTTATAAAAGATTAGTAGACAGAACCTTACAAGGCACAAAAGAAATAACTCTGGATGTGAGCAATTTTGACACAGCAACTAATTTTCTCCTGGCCATAGGATTAAAACAAGATGCCTATCAAGAAACAAAGCGTGAGAAATGGCAACTGAGGCAATCCGAGATTACTATCGATACTTGGCCTTGGGTTCCAACTTTTATAGAAATAGAATCATCCACCGAAGAGGAATTAAAAAAGACCTCAGAAGATTTAGGATTTGATTGGTCTAAAGCGATGCACGGAAGTGTCGAGACTGCGTATCAAAAATACTATGATGTTACCGAACAAGAAATTGATACCTGGGAATCTATTACTTTCGTTCCGGTCCCAGATTGGTTGGAGATAAAAAGAAGGAAAATTTGACTACCAACTTCTGACTATGACGAAGGGAGAATAGCCAGATATTTGAGATATAGCGAGCGGTTCTAATATCGTCCAAGATACACAGCCGGTTTAATGGGGGAGTGGCTGTTTATAACCATATTTACGCCACACTTGGACTTTGATAGTATATTAGTATTAAATAAATACCGTGGTCCAGACACCCGTCAGGTTCAAAAAAGGCATCGCGATCGAGCTCCGAAGGAAGGGACTTTCGTATTCGGACATCCAAAATTCCATCAATCTCCCGAGATCGACCATTGCTTATTGGTTAAAAGACATCGAACTCTCGGATGAACAGAAAGAAAAATTAAAAGTGAAGCGAAGTCGGGTCGCAAAAGCCAATTCTGAAAAAAGAGTCGCAAGAATTTTGCGCGAGACGGAAGAGATAAAAAGATCGTCCGCTAAAGAGATCGGAGGTATCACCAAAAGAGAACTTTGGCTGATGGGCGTTATGCTATACTGGAGAGAAAGATTTTTGCTTGGC
This sequence comes from uncultured Candidatus Saccharibacteria bacterium, assembly GCA_964366725.1. Classification (GTDB taxonomy): domain Bacteria; phylum Patescibacteriota; class Minisyncoccia; order 2-02-FULL-40-12; family GWA2-44-9; genus JACPAB01. Next base: position 5,513 of record CAYIUL010000006.1, read on the forward strand.
AACGATAACGATCTGCGCAAAGGTGTTCGGTTTACAAGTTCCGATCCGGAGCTTATAAAGTTATTCTTGAAGTGGCTTCAGGAAATAGGAAAAATAGAAGACGAAGAGGTGGCGTTCGATATTTTTGTCAGCAAAGATAAAAAAGGTTCCATAGATAAAATTAAGGGCCATTGGTCATCTGTTACAGGTTTTTCCAAAGGGCATTTTAGTAGGGTATATTTTTATAAATCAGGAGGTTCAGAATTCGGTTTGCTTAGGACAAGGGTCAAGGCCAGTTCCCTGTTGGCCAGGCAGATAGCAGGATGGATAAAGGGGGTTCAAAAAAGTTTATAAAGTGTTTATAATTACTAATCTTTATAATGGTTAAGCTTAATAAACATTAGTAAAGAGTCGTATGAATTGCTTTGCCGACTTTGGTATAATACGAGTATAATAACAACATGAAAATTATTAAATTTTTTGACCGTCTGGAAGATAAAGTTCGATTTACTCTTAGCAGGCACCCGCTTATCTACACTTTCATAGGGGGTGTGGCCGTTGTTCTGTTCTGGAGAGGGGTTTGGAACACAGCGGATATGTTTCCATGGCTGACTGGTCCGGTATCGTTGCTAATAAGCACAGTCGTGCTTTTAATGATCGGGCTTTTCGTGTCCTTCTTTATAGGGGACCAGCAGATATTAAGCGGTATGAGAAAAGAGAAAAAACTCATTGAAAAAACCAAAGAAGAGTTGGACGAAGAAGAAGTTTCTCTGCAAGAGATTCATAAAGAAGTCGAGGCCTTGGTTCGAAAACTGGAAGAAATAGCAAAAAAGATGTCTCACAGATGATTTTCCGGCCCTATCCGGGGATCGGTTTCGTTATCCACTTGAAGAACTTTTTCCGGAATTATACAATTGCCTTATGAAGAAATCATATATTTTAGGCAGTGTTTTGGTCGGTGCGATAGCCCTGACATCTTTCGCCAGCGCGCAGGAATCGCCGGCTCCAACACCCAATTCGGGTGTCCGCGATGCCGTAAAAAAGCAGGTCGTACCCATCAAGACGCAGATAAAAGACATTAGGACCAATGTTAAAAACGAGATCAAAGACATCCGCAAGGACGCAAAGGCCAAGGTTAAGGCGCAGAGAGAGGACATCGAAGACGCTATTAAGGCGGAAAGGGAACTTATTAAAAAGAAAACGGAAGCCGCCAAGGAAGACATAAAAGCCAGGACGGAGGAACTTAAGGAGCGTAAAAAGGAATTCGAGGAGAACATTAGGGAAGAGAAAAAACAGCTTGATGAGAGAATAAAAGAGAAGAGAGAGGAACTCAAAGAAAATCTAAAAAAGATAAAAGACGAGCGTAAAAAAGAAGTTGTCGAGAGAATAGACAAGTCGATGGACAATCTTAACGACAGAATGGTCAAGCACTATACCGACGTTCTCGATAAAATAGAGCGGGTATTGAACAGGGTTAGCGAGAAAGTCGAAAAAGCCAAAACCGCAGGAAATGATGTTTCCGCTGTGGTCATTGCAATTGACCGGGCCGTTAACGCCATCAGGGAAGCCCGCGCGGCGATAGAGGCCCAGTCCGGAAAGACATACTCATTGAATGTCACCGACGAAGCGACCCTGAAGAACAAAGTGGGAGAGGCAAGGCAGTCCTTAAGAAAGGACTTGAAGATTGTGCAGGACGCGGTCAAGGCGGCTCACGAGGCGGTAAGAAAGGTAGCTGTGGCTTTGGCCCAATTGCCAAAACCGTCACCGACGGTCTCGCCGTCGCCATCGCCAACAGCGTCGCCGATACCGACCGAAAGTCCAAGTCCGACACCGACCCCGGCGCAATAATTAATTACTAGCTATAAATATGGATAACACGCAAATTCCTTCGAACCAACCTATGCCTCAAATGCCCCAGAATCCGGCACCATCCGAAACCAGCAAAACGCTCTTAATGCTGTCAGTTATCGGAGCGGTGGCGGTGGCCTCTGTGCTCTGGTGGTGGATGTCGCGCTCCTCCGGAACGGTAAGCGCGCCAACTCCGACACCGGCCGCCCAGACCGACGCTGATGTCCAGGAACTTGACAGCATCGATTCCAACCAAAACCTTGACGCCGAGTTCCAACAGATCGACCAAGACCTGAATAACCTCTAACGCTTCGAGAAAATTAAACCCCCCCTAAAGAGGGGGGTTTATCGCTTTGAACGCGACATCGATGTTTTCGGTCATGATGGCGTCGACGCCCATATCGGCGAAATAACGGACATCTTCTTCCCGGTTGAATATTCCGGCCAGGACCCTAACTCCCATTTCTTGCGCCTGTCTGATCTGGCTCGGAAGACCGAAGAACGGGATGATCATCCATCTGAAAAAGAACCGGCTCAGCCAATCATCGAGCCAGCCGAATGACACGAAGTCCGGATGGTATTTTCTGATCAGGCGGGGCAGTGAGAACGGAAAGGTGACCAGCAGGTGAGTCCGGATCTTCGGCTCCATTTTCTTGATTTTTAAGAGCATTCCAGCCGATGTTTTTAAACCCAGCCATGGGATTCTCGTCTGGCAAAACGTGAGGAACACTCTTTTTTCCAGATGATGGCTGATAACCGTTTTAGCTACGGCTTCAGCCAGCCGGATGTCATTCTGTTTGATGTCCAGAAAACACTCTAAGCGAGGGTGCCTTTTAAGGAATTCAATGAACTTGCCCAGCCGGAGGGCCGAGAATCTTTGTCCGGGGTGATAAATAAATATCTCTTCCAGTGAACCGACTCTGACAAAACTCACATCGGCTTCGATCCCGTCGGCGCATTCTTCGGCGGCGTCTTCGAAATCGGCCAAGCGGTTGCCCGGAGACAAGGGCACGACCTTTCCCTGATGGGACCATATTGCGACCCTGTTGTTAATCACGACCAACTCCGTCGAAAAAGCTTATGGCTGAAGTTATACACTTTTTATAAGACGGGTCAATGTATATAATATGTTATATTGGATGAAAACGATGTATAAACCGGATTTTAATTTTACCCTGGCTCTTATCGCTATTTTCGGCCTGGCCGCGTCTCTTTTTCTGCAGATCCAAGAGGCCGGTTTTGAATACGAACATTTGAGCAGTTCAATGTCGCCGTTGGTCAGGAGCGGGAACGATGCCGGCAATATTAATGAAACTCTGCGTCTGGATCAGGAACTGGACGATCTCGAGAATCAACTTGAAATGCTTGACCCCTCTCAGTAAATATAGCAACCTCCGGGAATGGTGAAAAAACAAAAAAAGAACCAGCGTCCCAGTTGGGACGAGTATTTTATTAAGATCGCCGAACACGTCGGTTCCCGTTCAACCTGCGACCGGGCTCATGTCGGGGCCGTTATCACTAAAAATAAGGTTATAATGTCCACCGGATATAACGGCGCTCCCCGCGGCTTGCCTCATTGCGATGACATCGGCCATGAAATAGTTGACGGCCATTGCGTCCGGACTGTCCATGCCGAGGCCAACTCTATTGCTCAAGCCGCCCGTAACGGCGCGGCCATCGAAGGCGCGACTATCTATCAGACCATATCTCCTTGCTATGATTGCTTCAAAATGATGGTCAACGCCGGGGTAAAGGAAGTCGTTTATAAGCAGTTTTACTCCAGCCGTTACGATCTTTCGAAAGCGGTGCTGGATCTCTCTAAAAAGACGGGGGTCAAAATACGGGTGTTTAAATAACCGTGAATAATGGTAATATTGGTTTATGAGCGATATAACAAAAAACATCCAGAGGGACGTATTCATGTATCTACTAGCGATAATCACGCTGGTCGTCAGCACGGTAAGTTTCGGCATACTTGTTTTTCAATACATCAATATTTATTTTCCAGACATCCTGGCCGATTATTATTTCAGCAGATCGGAATATTTCGGAAGCATCCGCCAGTCGCTGGCCACTTTGATAGTCGTATTTCCGGTTTATGTTTGGGTCTCTCGTTTTTTGAGGCGGGACGTCGAAGCAAATCCCGAGAAGAAGGACTTGAAAATAAGGAAATGGCTTTTGTATCTGACGGTCTTTGCGGCCGGGCTCACGATAATAGGGGATCTGGTGGCTTTATTGAATACTTTTCTTGAAGGGGAGATAACAGCCAGGTTCATATTGAAGGTTCTGACCATATTCTTTATCGCCGGTTCCGTATTCTACTACTACCTTAACGAACTTCGGCATGGTGAAGCCAAGAAGGACGCCTGGAAGGGCTTGGGCATCAGAATGTTTCCGTGGGTTGTTATTGCGGTGGCGCTGGCAGCCGTAGTATTCGGATTCTTCGTAGCCGGAAGTCCCACGGGCCGGCGTACGGAAAAATTCGACGAACGCCGCGTAAACGATCTTTCCGTCATCCAGAGCCAGGTCATAAGTTATTGGCAGAACAAAGACGTTTTGCCCGGCAACCTGGACGAACTCCCGAACGATCTTTTGGGCGTAGTCGTTCCAAAAGATCCGAAAACCGGCAATGCTTACGAGTATAAAGTAATGGGTGATTTAAAATTTCAACTGTGCGCCACCTTTGAGACGTCAAGCGGTGAAGATAATAAAAGCAGAATAAAACCCATGTCATTATCCTATCCCTATCCGGGTGGCGAGATAGAGACATGGCAGCACGGCATCGGACGCGCGTGTTTTGAACGCACTATTGATCCGGATTTCTTCCGGATTGAACCAAGGTCTTTATAATAAATTATAGAACGCAGTATGACCAAGACGGTATTTGCTTATGTTTTAATAATAATCTTTGTCGGACTCGGCGTCTGGCTGTTTGCTCGAAAGGGAAATAGCGTTTCAGAGAATCCAATCGTTCCCATGGCAACGCCGACCCCGACTTCGGCAAATACACTGATAAAAATGGAAAACGGATTACAAATTCAGGATTTGAAGATTGGCGCGGGTCCGGAGGTCCGTCTCGGCCAGGGGCTGACAATGCACTATTCCGGCACACTTGAGAATGGCACTAAGTTTGACAGTTCCTATGACCGCGGCCAGCCGTTCCAGTTCGTCCTCGGGGCGGGGCAAGTCATCCAGGGCTGGGACTTGGGTATTCAGGGCATGAAGGTAGGGGGCAAACGCAAACTAATAATTCCGCCTTCGTTGGGCTATGGCGAAAGAGGAATAGGTCCGATACCCCCCAACGCCACTCTCGTTTTTGAAGTGGAAGTACTTGCTGCTCAAGATCTCAAGCAATAAAAACACAACAATGAAATTCCCCGAAGGATTCAAATGGGGGAGTGCCACATCGGCCCATCAGATAGAAGGCGGCAACCGCAATGATTGGTTCGAGTGGGAAAAGACCAGGCCCCCGGAATTCCGTTCCGGCAGGGCCTGTGACAGCTATAACCGCTACGAAGAGGATTTTGATATTGCCAAAAAACTGAGCCACAATATTCACCGTTTTTCCATAGAATGGTCCCGCATAGAGCCGAAGGAGGGGAAGTTCGACCATGAAGCGATGCATCACTATGTCAACGTCGTCAAGGCGTTGAGGGAGAGGGGGATAGAGCCGATGGTGACGCTCTGGCACTTCACAAATCCCGTCTGGTTCGCGGAAAAAGGAGGGTTCCTAAACATTGATAGTCCGAAAATATTTACACGTTACGTAAAGTATGTTGTGGATAACTTAAAAGACAGGGTAGGGCTGTGGATAACTTTTAACGAAGCCGCCAGCGTGTATGCGGGATTCTCATATATGAGTGGGCAATGGCCGCCCCAGCACAAAAATATTTTTGAATACAATAAAGTCCGTAAAAATTTAATTAAAGCGCAGGCACTCGCCTATCACGAGATAAAAAATATTTACGATGTTCCGCAGTCATTCTCGGACTCGGATACTCGTATGTCGCACAATATAGAGGTTGGTTTGGTTGAGAGTAATACTTACAGCGCCCATGGAGACCGCTGGTATGAAAAGATGATAGGCAAGTTCTATAACTATCAAAGGAATCTCTACTTTTGGGACAAAGCCCTTCCCCACTATGATTTTTTGGGGCTGAATTACTATCATGTGGACCGCCGGGTGCCCGGAAGCTACCGGACTCTGTCTCGCCAGGGCTGTATGCCAGAGATGGGCTGGGAAATATATTCCCAAGGCATTTATCATCGCCTGATGGAGCTCAAAAAATTCACAAAGCCGATTTACATAACCGAAAATGGAATTGCCGACGGCAAGGATGAGTTGAGGGAAAAATTCATCAAGGACCATCTTCGCTGGGTTTGGCAGGCCATCCATGACGGCGCCGATGTCCGTGGGTATATGTATTGGTCGCTTTTGGACAATTTTGAGTGGGCGCGTGGATTCAAACCCAGGTTTGGTCTGGTTGATGTTGATTATCAAACATTCGAGAGAAAAATTCGTCCTTCGGCTCTGGAGTATGCTAAAATATGTAGAGATAACGAATTAACCTTTTGACTGATTTGTCTTGGCTCTATTTTACCCTTCTTGCTTATTTTGTTAACGCCGTCGCCTTTATCGTAGACAAATATCTTCTCTCCTCCCATATTCCCAAACCCTTTGCCTATGCCTTCTGGGTGGCTATTTTAAGCGGGATTGCCGTCGTACTCATACCATTCGGTGTTACTATTCTTGGTTTAAGTTATATTCTGACGGCATTGGTTTCGGGAGGAGCTTTCTTTATCGGGCTTATTTTTTTGTATAAAGCGATAAAGGAAAGCGATATTTCTGTCGCTTCGACAATGTGCGGAGTTGTGACGGCGATATCCACGTATATTTTAGCCGTTCTTTTTTTGAACGAGCCAACGGATGTTTTCAACTTCGCCTCGATCACGATGCTGATCATAGGTACGATCTTTGTCGGGAAGACGGATAAAAATATTTGGCGTTTGGCAATATGGTCAGGAATTTTCTTCGGCACTTCTTTTGCTTTGCTTAAACTGTCATTTGATGCCTCGGACTTTGTAAATGGCATCTTTTGGACCAGGATGGGGTTTGTCGGGTCAGCTCTGCTTTCTCTCTTTTCCGCCAACATTCGCAGCGAGGTACTCTGGTCTGTCCGGACCCCCCGTCCACGCCAGAAAAGATTGTTTATCGGAAACAAGATCCTTGCGGCGACAGGTTTTTTGCTTCTTTACTACGCTATCCGCCTCGGTGAAGTTTCCGTGGTCAACTCGCTTTTAGGGTTCCAGTTCTTGTTCGTATTCGTTCTTGCGGTTCTGTTAAGGTCCAAAATCATTCGGATCGAAGAAAATATTAGCAGAAAACACGTTGTTCTAAAATTGGTCGGTATCGGCTTTATAATCGCAGGTTTTCTGACGGTTTTGGTCAGATAACCGGATAATTATGAGCAAGAAACGGATTTTGTTGTGTATGTTGCTTGGTGTTGCGGGGGTTCTTTGGATTTTATCTTGGGACATATCAGGCGAAAAGAAAAGTTTTCAATACGGCGTCTCGTTTAACCGGCACCACGCAATGGAGCTCGGTCTTGATTGGAAAAAAACCTACCTTGCTCTTCTGGACGACTTAGGCGCGAAACGGCTCCGTTTATCGGCGCATTGGCACTTTATGGAACCGGAGGAAGGGCAGTATGATTTTTCAGAGATTGACTTCCAGGTCAAAGAAGCCGAAAAAAGGAACGCTACGGTGATCCTTGCGATGGGCAGGCGTTTGCCTGTTTGGCCGGAATGCCATCCCCCCGACTGGGTTGAAATGCTGCCAGTCGATCAGCAAAAAGAAAAATTACTTAAACTCATAGAGGTTATCGTAAACAGGTATAAAAATTATTCCAATATCCAATATTGGCAAGTTGAAAATGAATATTTTTTGACTTTCTTCAGTCGTTCAAAATGTGTCCAGTCCGGCATGGGAGAATGGGACGAAGATTTTTTGAAAAAAGAAATAGAACTGGTCCGCAAGTTAGATCCCACCAGACAGATCATCATCACCGACAGCGGAGAATTCGGCACTTGGTATAAGGCATACCGGAACAGTGATGTTTTTGGAACTAGCATGTATTTGTATATTTGGAGCAGGCAGTTTGGTCCTATCCGGTATCCGATAATTCCGGCGTTTTTCAGGATCAAGCACTCATTGATTCGTTTGATCTACGGTTCAAGACCGGCAATGGTGATAGAGCTTTCTACCGAACCCTGGTTGCTTCAGCCGATCGTTGAAACACCGATCGATATTCAGCTTCAGAGAATGGGAGTTGATAAATTCAACGAAATGATAAAGTTTTCGTCAAAGACCGGCTTTGACACATTCTATTTATGGGGCGCGGAGTGGTGGTATTGGTTAAAAATAAACGGCCATCCCGAACATTGGGAACGGGCTAAAGAAATATTTGCAGCTCCGAAAGCATTGTAGTATATTTTTCTGGTGAAAGAACTTTTTGTGATGACGGGTCTTTTTGTTTTTGGAAGCATATTTGTCGCGCACAATTTTTTTAAAGATCAATCTGCCAGCATTGCAAAAGTCCTACCAACGGCGACACCCGGGCTGCTCTGCGATAACTATGACGAATCGGGAGATTTTGAAAAACCTGTTCCCGTGATCTGGACGGCAAGAATGGATGGATGCCTGGTCAGCTGCGAAGGCGCTTCTTTCACCAGAATTCCCGAAGATAAAAAATATCCGCGTTTTGCCGGATACTATCCGGGGGGACTGCAACCGGAACTCGGGCAGGGCGGCCGCGCGCTAAAAATATACGGCGATTGGATCGGTATTGACGCCGACCATCCCTTTACCGTCTTTGACAATAAATGTGTTCCTGTTATACAGATAAATAAAATAGAGGTCGTAAACTAATGGAGGACAGGGTCAAAAATTTCATCAATACCGTTATATTTGTGTCCCGGATATTTTCGGGCCTTAAGGATAAATTTCTGGCGCGGAAATTATACGATAAGCTGTCCGATTTTGTGGCTGTCTATTCTCTGCCCCCTAGAGATAACGTCGCACAATATAATACTACTCTTTTAACTGCCGTGGATGCCTTGTTGGAGCTTTTGGATTATCTGGAGCATAGCAAAACAGTCGCCATCGCTCCCCTTCTGTATGCTCGCAGGAGCTTGTTCTCATTCAAGCTTCAATCAATGCGCATTCCGGCTAAGCCCGAAGTTGCAGAAAAGGAGAAGAAGGAAGTTTCCCCGGCCCCAAAACAAAAAAAAGAAGTTTCCGTAAGCGGTAATAAAGAAAGAATATATAACTACATAAAACATTCGCCGAACTCCCGCACCAAAGACATCGTCTACGAATTCAGCGTCTTGTCCGACCGGACGGTCAAACGGAACCTGAAGGAGCTTATCAGCGAAGGCCTTGTTAAGAAGTCATCAAAAAATAATGCTGTATTTTATAACATTGTATGATTAAGGGCGTTATTCTCGCCGGCGGCCGGGGCACCCGTCTTTGGCCGGTCACGAAAGTTGTCTCCAAACATTTGCTTCCGGTCGGCGACAAGCCGGTGATTTACTATCCCGTTATGACCCTCAAGAACGCGGGCATCAAAGACGTTCTTGTTGTCTGCGGGACAGAGCATACCAATCAGTATATGCAGCTTCTCGGTTCAGGCGAAGAATTCGGGCTTAACTTTTCTTATACCATTCAAAAAGAACCGGCCGGCATCGCTCAAGGTTTGGGATTGGCAAAGTCATTTGCCGATGGCCGCCCGGTCGCCCTTATTCTCGGTGACAACATTTTCGGTGACGATCTATCCGGCGCCGTTAAAAAATTCTCCAAAAAAGAAAAGGGAAGCATGGTGGTTTTAAAGCAGGTGCCCGACCCGAAAAGGTTCGGCGTGGCTTCTTTCCGCAAGGACGGCACTATAAAGAATGTCGTCGAAAAACCAAAAAGCCCGCCTTCCAACTGGGCCGTGACGGGATTTTACCTCTACGACAATCGCGTCTTCGACATCATCAAAAACTTAAAGCCGTCCGCTCGGGGCGAATACGAGATAACCGACGTGAACAACTGGTATATAAAAGAAGGCACAATGGACCACATCAAAGCCAAAAAGTATTGGGTAGATGCCGGCACATTCGAATCCCTCCACCTCGCCAACCTCCTCGTCCGCAAGAAGAAGTAGCTGATTAACGACACGGCGTGTCGTTAATCTAAAATTGTGGATAACTATAGCTCCCCAAGCTTCTTTAGGCGCGACCTTATGCCTCCGGATTGTCTTCCTAAGAGGTGCGCGATTTCTTTTGTTTTTTTCCCATCGCTATAATATTTCAAGAGTATTTGCTCCTCTTCTTTGTTCCAAGGCTTATAAGCATTTGAATGCTTGGCGCGAATCGTCCCAACTGAATATGCTTTTCCTATTGGTGTAGGAATGGAATCTGTTTTTCCTCCGCAAGACTTTATAAAATTATTCGCTATTTTAAGCAGGTCTTCTTTTGGCGATTTTAAGAATTTTGCTTCCAATTCTTTTGATGCTTGCTGAAAAGCATAATCTTTAGCTTTCACTACAGGATGAACAGTAAGAGATTTGTCATTATACGAAGCTAACATAAGACCATTAAGTGTTCTGACTCGTGATAATGCCACATATCCTTGCCCCTCTACAAAAGCCTCGCTTAAATCAATGAAAGCCGCATCTAAGGACATCCCCTGACTTTTGTGGATTGTTATTGCCCAGGCTAAGCGAAGCGGTATCTGTTTTATTGCGGCAATTATCTCCCCGTTTTCTTCAATTGACCATTCCATTGGCTCGGCAACTATTACTTTGCCTTCTCTGGTTTTAATAACGGGGAGCCCTCTTTCCTTATCAAGACCCATAACAGTGCCCAATGTGCCATTTACAAAACCAAGCTTTGAATTATTTTTCGTAAACATTACAACTGATTTGAGTTTTAATTCTAAGTGTTCCGGAGAAAGGCAGCCGCGCTTTAAGTGTTGAATCAAAAGGGCATTGCCCCTCTCTTCCATATCAAAAAAATTAGACTTTCCTTCCAGTTTTTGTAATTCCATGGAATTAATGCGGTCTACATCCTCGTTATGAGTAAAAAGTTTGGTAATATTCATGTCTTTCGAGGCCATTGTAACCAAACGCTGATTTAGGCATTCACGATGTTCTATCGAAATCGAACCTGATCGTATCGCTGATAATAATTGAAGAAAATTCATCTCTGATTGCCGGTGTTGCTCAGACAAGTAGCAGACTGAGAGGTCCGCAGGGGTCCAAGCCGGAGAATTAAAGGCAAATTGCATGGGCTCATTCTCGAGCAGGGCGGCAGCAGAGCTATTATTATGAGAGATAACAGGCGGCAGTTGGAAGAAATCGCCGACTAATATGACTTGAATTCCACCAAATGGAGCAGCTGAACTTCGGACTGCTTTGCAAACCCTATCCACTGCCATTAAAGTTTTTCCATCGAGCATGGATATCTCATCGATAATCAATGTGTGGGCTTTCTTTATTCGCGCCGAAACTTTTCTATTTGAGCTGATACGTTTGATGTCCCAGGGCGACAGTTCTTTCTTTATACCGATCCCACTCCATGAATGAATAGTCATACCACCAATATGAGTTGCCGCAATTCCCGTAGACGCTGTAATAGCCGGCTCTATACGATATTTTCTGAGATGGGCGATAAAACAATTGATTACGTGAGTTTTGCCCGAACCCGGTTCTCCTGTCAGAAAAACATTAGCGCCGGTCTTTAATATTGAAAGCGCAATTTCTTGAGTCATATTTGAGTTTAATATCGAACCTATTAACGACACGGCGTGTCGTTAATCTAAAACTGTGGATAACTTAACTTTCCAGGGTCATTGCCGGATCTATTTGGATGTCTTTCATATAATTTTCTGTAAGTTTTTTGTAGTCATTATCGTTTCCCAAGATCTCTCTAAGAATACGCATATTCAAAATGGATGGGAAGTTTTTAACTCCCAAATAATCCAGGTGACTGCTCCAGCGATAAGTTTTAAGAAACTCAAGAGTCTTCTTCGGATTTGATATCTCGTTTTCTCTCCATTCCGGGTGCGAAAGATCTAATGGGTTAAAGTGGATATAAAAAGGCAGGTGAAGAAAATGAGTTTCGTCGGATATCAATATATATTTATATGGTCCTTGGAACAGAACCCCAGTTCTTTCGTTTTTCTTATTGAAATATTTTGCATATCCCATGTTGATTTTTTGCATGAACAAGGAAATCCCATTCTCTACTCTCGGAGAAAGTAATAGGTGATAGTGATTTGGCATTAAACAAAAAGCCAGAATATCGACCAACAGTTGCCGAGGTTTTTTGTTCACTTCGGCTGTTTTGCCGTCAGAGCCATACTTATTAAACTTATGAAAGGTTGTTCCCACCCTCTCTTGGTTATTAAACTCATAAAGATCGTGTATAAACCTTAGGTGATCCTGCTTGTCTTCAAATATTGTTCTTTTATCAACCCCGCGGTTTAAGACATGATAGATTTCCATAGAGCCAATATAACGACACCCCGTGTCGTTAGTCAACAGGTTATCCACAGGTTGGGGTTCGGGAGGGTTGACAGCAAAAACTCTGTTTGATAAATAACGAGGCAAGAGGCAAGGTGGCCTCGTTGAATTTTTATAATCTGCTGCGATTTGATAGGAATGCCCGATTCTATCCCTCCTGAATTTGGTAGTCCGCTATATTTTTAATATGATTAGATCGTAGCAGGTTATGAGGATTTAACTTCTAACGACACCCCGTGTCGTTAGAATAAAACTGTGGATAACTGGAAAAATATTTTCAGAAGCTGGCGGGGCGTGCCGGTTTTAATTTTGATCATTTTGGCCGGTTTGTGGCTTGGTTCCCAATGGACCCCGCTCTTTAATTCAGAGGCGCGAAAGATTAAAAAGTTGGCCGAAGAGCTGGAAAGACCATACCGGGAGGACAAATACGGCGGCAAGACGCCGGAAGAGACATACGACCTCTTTATTTCCGCATTAAAGGCCGGAAATGTGGAGTTGGCGAGCAAGTATTTTGAGCCCTATGCTCAAGATAATTGGTTGGAAACCTTAGGAAAACTTGAACAAGAAGGGAAAATCCAGAAACTCATTGGAGAGTTAGAATATGGAAAAACGGTTTGGAGGAAAAAAGATACAAACGAGGATGGGGTAATTAGTTTTGAATATGAAACCGTTCTGAAAGAAAGTTCCCAGGTTGATTATGA
>CAYIUL010000007.1:0-18110 GCA_964366725.1 uncultured Candidatus Saccharibacteria bacterium
GTATTGCAAACGAATCAAGCCTCGAATCAGATCCGAGGGTTTTATTTTCTTGCCTTCAAAAATTTCCAAGCCTAAATTTTTATAATCCTCGGGCGATCCCAGATTATAGATACACGAAACCGAGGCGACGATTATGACATCATCGCGACTGACTAGAGCTTGCGTGGCGGCATGGCGAAGCCGGTCCAGTTCTTCATTAATCTTAGAATCCTTTTCTATATACGTATCGGTGTGGGGGATATACGCCTCCGGCTGGTAATAATCATAATAACTCACGAAATAGTGAACCGCATTCTTGGGGAAAAATTCCTTGAACTCTTTATAGACCTGGGCGGCCAAGGTCTTGTTATGGGATATGACCAGGGTCGGTTTGCCGTAATTCTCGATAACCTTGGCCATAGTGAATGTTTTGCCTGAACCCGTCACACCCAAAAGCACCTGGTGCTTTTTACCCGACTTTAAACCCCCGATCAATTCCTGATGGCTTCGGGTTGGTCTCCGGTGGGTTGGAATTTTGAAGATAGTTTGAATAATGGCATTTGGAGTGCTAATCTTTAGGTATGATCTCTTTTATCGAGGGAAATATTGAATATCGAGGCGATAAATTCGTGATTTTAAATGCGGGAGGCATAGGATATAAGGTCAATATAATCCCCAAATTGTTAAATAGTTTATCAAAAAGTCAAGACAAAGTCAAACTGTTTGTCCATTCCCAACTCAATATGCGGGAAGGCACTTTCGATATGTACGGTTTCCAAAACAAAGAGGACCTTGAACTGTTCCATCTTGTCACAAGCGTCAACGGCATCGGCCCCAAAAGCGCTATGAGCATACTTTCGACCATTGAACCGAAGCACCTGAAAGCCGCAGTCGTAAACGAGAACGCGGATTATTTGAAAAAGATCTCCGGCCTAGGTCCCAAAACCGCTCAGCGTCTGATATTGGAGCTGAAAAATAAAGTTGATTATCTTGATTTTGGCGATATGAGCGGAGTGGATCTGGGCCAAGAAGGCCAAGCGACGGAAGCTCTTCTGGCATTGGGCTACAGTCCGAGCCAGGCCAAGGATGCTTTGAAGGACGCCAAGGGCAAAACCCTGGAAGGACGGGTCAGAGAAGCGTTGCGACTTCTTGGAAAAAAGTAAATTCATATTCTAATTATTAATGAAGTCATTCTTACAAACCGAAGAGTGGTTGCGGTTTCAAAAACATCTCGGGCGGGCGACCTGGCGTTTTGACAATGGGAAAATAGCCGCCAACATCGTTGCCCACAAACTGCCTCTCGGCAAGAATTATTTATACGTTCCCCATGGTCCCGTTCTGAACTTCGATAACTTTGACAGCGGCGTTAAGAATGAGACCGACAACTTTTTGGCATATCTGAAAAACCTTGCCAGAGAAAATAGATCGATATTCGTAAAAATAGAGCCGCTCTCCGACTCGGTCATGGAACTGATCTTCAGGAAGAGAATGAGAAGGTCCGCTTCAGTCCAGCCGCCAAGGACCGTCGTTCTGAACCTGGGGCTTGACGAGGATGAGCTTCTTTCGCGGATGCATCACAAGACGCGATACAATATAAAAGTAGCCGAAAAATACGGCATCATCGTAAAAGACAGCGATGACCTGGACTCATTTTGGAAATTATTAAAGAAGACCGCTAAACGGGACAGATTCAGCAGCCATTCTAAAGATTATTATAAAAAACTGACGGAGTATTTTAGAGGCGACGGCATGCGAGTCGAATTGGTGATGGCATATCATAATGACAAAGCGGTGGCCGGGGCGATATTGATGACATATGGCGATACCTGTTACTATCTTCACGGCGCCTCCGATCACGATGCCCGGAGCATGATGGCGCCATACGCGCTGCATTGGGAGAATATCAAATATTTAAAGACGCGCGGCATAAAATATTACGATTTGTGGGGCATTGATGCCCGCCGTTGGCCGGGGGTGACGCGGTTCAAGCTCGGCTGGGGCGGCCAGGCCAAAGAGTATCCCGGTTCGTTTGATATACCTGTTCAGCCCATCTGGTATTTGATATACCGTGTGGCAAGGAAGATATTTTAGTTATGTTTAAGGAAGGATTAGTTGATAAAACCCTCCGTCGGATAAAAAAACTGATACCAAAGTCAGTTTTTGATTTTTTTGCGCCTATTTACCATGCCTTGCTGGCCTGGGCGGGAGCTGTTATTTACGGATTTCCTTCCCGTTCCATGAAGGTTATCGGCGTGACGGGGACCAAAGGCAAATCAACCACGGTTTTTTTGATATCAAAGTTATTGGAAGATGTGAAAGATGCCCATTCACAAGGCGGAGTTGCGGCGATAGGTTCGCTCGGTTTCAAGATAAAAGACAAAGAGTGGCCAAATAATCTCAAGATGACCATGCCCGGGCGTTTCAAGCTCCAGAAATTTTTGGCCAGGGCCAAAAAAGCCGGATGCAAATATGTCGTTCTTGAGGTAACCTCGGAAGGCATCAAACAGAAAAGGCATCTGGGCGTCAAATTCGACTGCGCCGTTTTTACCAACCTGCATAAAGAACATCTTGAAAGCCACGGCTCTTTCGAAAATTATTACAAAGCCAAACAGGAGCTTTTCAAGAGAACGGAGAATATCCACGTTCTGAATGGGGATGATCCGCACCTAAAGCTTTTTTCCGATTTTCACGCAAAGCACAAGATATTTTATGGAATAAATTCCGGTGATATGAGAGCGGATAATATCCGCCTTGGGGAAGGCAAGAGTTCCTTTGAGGTTTACGGCACCGGATTTGACATCAATTTCGGCGGCCGCTTCAATATATATAATTGTCTGGCCGCGTTGGCTGTCGGGGCGATGTACGGCATAGACCTGCCTAAAGCCAGGCCGATATTAGAGAAGATATCGAGCATTAAGGGCCGCATGGAATATGTTCAGAAAGATCCTTTTTCCGTTGTGGTGGATTATGCCCACACTCCGGACTCTCTGAAAGAAGTTTATAAAACCCTCAAGCCGGAAAAAGGAAAGCTCATCTGCGTTCTCGGCGCCGCCGGAGGGGGAAGGGACAAATGGAAAAGGCCGGAATTCGGGAAGATAGCATCGGAATATTGCGACGAGATAATACTAACGGACGAAGACCCATACGACGAAAATCCGGTTTCTATTTTAGAACAAATTGAAAGCGGATTTTCAAAATCCGAAATCAGAAATCCGAAATCCGAAAAAATTCTCAATCGCAGGGAAGCGATCAAAAAGGCAATTTCTATTGCCGAAGCTGGAGATACAGTGATCATCACCGGCAAAGGTTCGGAGGTTTCTATGGCTGTGGCCGGCGGAAAGAAAATTCCCTGGTCGGACAGGGACATCGTTTTAGAATTGACTGAAAATTTAAAAGGCCTATCATAAACTTCAGTTCATTAACGTCCGAAGGAGCCAGCCATATCACCCTGTCCTTCGTCAGGATCCGAAAGGCCTAAAGGGAAGAGTCAGCTGCGTAAACACTATAAGCAGTACGCGAAGGGCTTAAGGAAAATAAAATTCAATCTTCACCACATGAATCCGTCAAGCCGTGGTGGAGATTCCAGTGAGTTCAATCTTTTTCCCTATAAGGTCATACGCCACAACAGCTGGCACGCCCTTTTTCTTAACATGACGATCCGGGAGGTGTGGGAGGCCTTAGATGAGATGTATGAAGCCATTTTCAATAGCGACGACCAAAATATTAACAGGCGCTGGCTTTCTGTGTGCAAACTGCCGAGCGAAAACGATCTCAGGAACCAGATAGAAAAGGAGTATTCGGTCGAATATCTGAAAGACCGTTGGGGTTGCGCTTTTGGCGGCCGAAAACTGGCTAAAGCGAGAAAATTCCTGAGATACATGATGTTTTTTATGCTTTTCGGCTCGGATATGGCATGTCCAAAAAAGATCTTTCGAAATGAAAAAGTGGGCAAATTTTTTGACAGATTTCCGGTTGCGCCCGATCGCCAATGGACGTTTGAAGTTTGTTTCGGCGCCGGAGAACCCTTAAATCGCAGACAATCTCCTTGAAGGGAGATTTTTTTACTGATAAAATCAAGTTAAATGGATTCTGAACCTAAAATTGAACCCCAACTTGCTGTCCGGCGCAAAGAAAAAGTGCCTACCCTCAACGCTCCGGGGTTAATTTGGCTTCTTATCGTGGTCCTGCTTGTCCTTCTGGGTTTGGCGGTAAGCTTATTGGGCAAACCCCAAGACCTTGGCGGTCCGCCGTCTGGCGGAGGACCGGCCGTAAGCGAGGAGCCCGCGCCAACGGAGACCAGGCAGCCGCGCATTTATACGGTTTCATACAAAAACGGGGTTTTTAGCCCCACCAATTTAAGGATTCACGCCGGAGACACGGTGAGATTCAAGAACGAAGGTCTTTTCTCGATCCGTATCCTTTCCGATTCTTATCTTGGTTTTGACAGCGTGGGCGAGATTCCCCAGGGAAGTTTCTTTTCTTTCACCTTTGCGGCGAAGGGGATCTTTGATTATCATAATAATGGTAATGCCGAAGAAAAAGGAACGATCATTGTAAGATAATAGTTCGGCAAGCTCACTATAAATGAACAACCCGCTGACAACACAAGTCGAATCGCGTCTCGGAGCGGCCTACATTACTTTAATGGCTTTGTTTTTCATAGGACTTATATTCATTGCCCTGAAAAATTTCAGTTCCGATGTCGTCATTCTGGAGTCCGATCAGACCAGGGTCAAAACAATATCGAGCACCGAAAGGACGCTGATAGAGAATTGGGTTCAGGAAAATAATATAGAACTCCCTCAAGGGGAAGGATATCGCTATCTGATAAAAAAATACCCCAATAATCCTTGGATAAGATGAAGCTTCGCCCGAAACTTTTTTTTAAAGAATCGATCCTCTTCGCCGCCACTTTGGCGGTCGGCATTTTGACCGCTTACAGATATTCCCTGATGCCCGATGCTATCCAGTTGCCGGAGTTAAAACTGTCGTTTTGGGACGCCCTGCTCGTTATCGTCGTGATATCGTTCTTTGTTTTTGCCCCTAAATACAAAAAAGTCGCCAAATTCTCTTTTAAATTCTTTCTGGTTTTTGTGGTGTTTGCCGGTTCGCAGATAATTGCCGGCGCATTTGTAAATCCGCCGATGGATCTCGTTCTGGCGTTTGCCGCCGTCCTGGTATTCATATTTTTAAGGAACGTTTTGGTTCATAATCTTGGTGTGATACTGGGAATTGCCGGAATTGCCTCTGTCCTCGGGCTGGCGATATCCCCCAAGACAGCTTTATTCTTGCTGGTCATTCTTTCTTTTTACGATATTTTGTCGGTCTACGTGACGAAGCACATGGTTGCTATGGCCAGGAATATGATCGAAAGCGGGGCGCCGTTCGGATTCATAGTCCCGTCCGAGGGCGCGAGTTTTCTTGAGCCGAGGCATAAGGCCCAGTCCAGGATAGGCGAACAATTCATGATCTTAGGTTCCGGCGATGTCGGGCTGCCCTTGATCCTGGCATGCTCGCTGGTCGGGCTTTATATATCGGAAGCGGTTATCGTCGGTATTTTCTCTTTGGCCGGACTTTTCTTGACGCACCTGATATTCGTTAATCAAGAAGCCAGAAAACCAATGGCCGCCCTGCCGCCGATCGCGACCATGGCCATTATCGGTTATCTGGTGTCTTTACTTGTGTAAAGACAAATTTCTAAATCCTAATTTCTAATTTCTAAATAAATCCCAATGGCCAAAACTCAAATATTAAAACTTTTAAAAATTTGAATTTAGAATTTTGGGTTTGTTTAGGATTTCGGATTTAGTATTTAGGATTTGATTAGGTCAATTAGGTTAATTAGAATAATTAGGAATTTATGCGTATAACTTTCTATGGCGGGGCAAAAAGTGTGACCGGAGCGAATTATCTTCTTGAAGAAGGAGACCTTCGCATTCTCGTTGACTGCGGGTTGTATCAGGGCTCAAAATACGCGGACGAGTTGAATTACGAAAAGTTTCCTTATGATCCGGCAACAGTTGATTTTGTTTTTCTAAGCCATAGCCATACCGACCACACCGGCCGTTTGCCGAAACTTTACAAGGAAGGATTCAGAGGGCAGATAATCGCATCAAACCCGACTTTGGATCTGGCCAAGAAAGCCCTGCCCGACAATTACGGTTTAATGAAAACCGAAGCCGAGAAAGAAGGCCGCGAACTCCTGTATTCTCTTGAAGACCTCGAAAATACCTGGACCTTAGCGATGGGGTTGGATTATGAAAACAAAATAGAACTGGCCGGCGGAGTAACCGCCACTCTTCACGATGCCGGACACATATTGGGTTCGTCAGTTGTTGAGATACAATTTCCGAACCAAAGTCAAAAATCAAAAATCAAAAATCAAAATTTGAATAAAATATATTTCACCGGAGATCTGGGCAACCCGCCGACTCCGCTTTTGAACCCACCGTATTTTCCGGAAGACGCCGACTTTGTTGTTGTTGAGTCGGCTTATGGCAATCGTATTCATGAAGACAGAACACGTCGAAAAGAAATCCTTGAGGACTTTATCGTGGAAACCATGAATAAGGGCGGAGTTCTAATGATACCGTCGTTCGCGATGGAAAGAACCCAGGAGCTTCTCTTTGAACTTAACGACTTGATGGAACACAATAAAATTCCGCGCGTTCCGGTTTTTGTTGATTCGCCTTTGGCCATCAACCTGACCGAAGTCTACGAAAAATATCCCAATTATTTTAACAAAACAGCGACGCATATAATTGATTCCGGAGACGATATTTTCAATTTTCCGGGGCTGAAATTTACCAGGACCAGCGAGGAATCAAAAATGATAAACGATATTCCGGCACCGAAGATAATCATAGCCGGTTCAGGCATGTCCATCGGCGGCAGGATATTGCATCATGAAAGGCGCTATCTGTCCGACCCCAAGTCGGCCATTTTGTTCATTGGCTATCAGGTCCAGAACTCTTTAGGCAGAAGAATCTTGGATGGGGCAAAAGAGGTCTCTATTTTTGG
Organism: uncultured Candidatus Saccharibacteria bacterium; assembly: GCA_964366725.1. Taxonomy (GTDB): domain Bacteria; phylum Patescibacteriota; class Minisyncoccia; order 2-02-FULL-40-12; family GWA2-44-9; genus JACPAB01. Next base: position 7,000 of record CAYIUL010000007.1, read on the forward strand.
TGAAAAAGTTCCGGTCAATTGCCGGGTTAAAGCCATTGGCGGATATTCGGCCCATGCCGACCAGACAATGCTTATGCGCTGGATTGGCACGGCTAATATTAAGTCAAAACTCAAAAAAGCATTCATTGTTCAAGGAGAAGAGGACTCCTCCCAAGCCCTCGCCGACAAGGTTAAAAATCAGTTGAACATAGACACAATTGTCCCCGCCTCTGGCGAAAGTTTTGAGTTGTAATTCTCAAAATCAATTATCTCCCCAGTGCCAAGAATATGTTATAATTAACCCTAGGGTTAATTATAACATATCTGTTTTCTAATCAATAGCTTCTGACCACCTCTAATGGTGTTTTGAAATTTAATCCCATGTGCGGTCTTTCGGTATTGTAGTATTGAATCCATTCCGGTATTTCTTTTTTCCAAACCTTAAAATCTCTCGGTATCCGGTGCAGGCATTCGTCCTGCAAGCTCCGAATGAATCTCTCCACATGGCCATTGTCAGTCGGGGTTCTGACCCTGGTATGCCGATGGCTCATGCCATCATGAACGGCAATCTTGGTGAACCATTTAGAGAACTCTGGGCCATGGTCTGTCTGGATGGTTTTGAACGGGAATGGAGCAATACCCTTAACCGTTCGGAGAAATTTAGCAGCAGCTCTGCTGTTCACCCCTAATACCGGCTTGGCGTATCCCCAGCGTGAACACACATCAATTAGGGCATACGCAGACAGGCGATCATCCGGTACTCCCTCATGAACAGCGTCGATCTCTACGAGAAAACCTGGCTTCTCAGGCAATGGCCTGGCTGGATATTGATGCCACTTCTTCCACTTTGAATACTTGGATATGCCACAGCGTCTCAATACTCGTTTCACGGTGCTGACGCTGATGAAGATATTTCTTTCAGTAGACAGCCGATGATGCAATATTTCGGCGCATTGGTTGCGTTCAGCTCTGAGTTCAAGAATCTGTCTCACGATCTCGGAAGAGATTTCGTCGGGATGATGCTCGGGCCGTGATGAGAGAGTTGGAATTTCAAGCCTGCCATGCCATCCGTATTCTGGCATCCGTCTGAGCCAGTTGAGTACTGTGTTGTGAGCGAATCCAAAATGCCGAGCTACTTCGCGTACGCTTCTGCCAGACTGAACCATCTGGACTGCCTTCATTCTTACCCGAGGCAGGTTGGGGTTAGTTGTATATGCCATATACATACAGGATATTCCATTAGGTGGTCACAAGGTATTGAACCATGACAATATCTTGACAAATAATATATATAGTTTTATACTATTTAGTGTTCGTTAGTTCGTAAACAACCAAGGCAGCTATGCCATGGGCCGTATGCCCGAAAATAGCAGGAGAGGGGAATGATCCTGGTAACTCTCGTGGAATTGGTGGTAGTAGCATTGCTACTCTATCTGGGTGTAACCCAGGTAGTCCTGCCTCTGTGGCGGGATACGCTACTTTTTCCGATGTTTCGGAGAGAGGGGCGCCTGCAACACGAGCTGGCCGAGGCCACCGAAGAGGTGGTCGAAGCTGGACTCGAGAAGAGGATTGCTGAAACGGCCCAAAAAGCCGAGTCGGTTCGTCGGGCAGTTCGTCGGTCTACCAAGTCCACATCCGGGCCTGGTGGAAGCGTCAACCAGTAACCAAAGGAAGAAGGAGAAAGAAGATGGAACTCCGCAAAATGCTCGCTCTCGTCGCCGCCGGAGTCATGCTGCTGGCCGTGTTTGTACTCAGTGGCAAGGTCGTGGAGAACGTCGATGCAAACGAGATCGTGGTCATTCAGGACCCGATCGATGGCGAACTTCACTGGTATGTCACGGCTGGAATCAAGTGGCAGGGGTTCGGAAGCGTGACGGCATATCCTAAGCGTGCCGTTTACGACTTCAACTGTGATGAGTACAAGGAAGGAACGTCGGAAGCGCAGTGTGCCGATGGTACGGCTGATCGTCGTATCAGTATTCGCTTCAACGACGGCGGCCACGGCTGGGTCGATGGTTCGATTCAGTACGAGATGCCTTTGAACGATGCCAACCTGACCGAGCTTCACGTCCGTTTCGGGTCACGGGAGTCGATTCAAAAGCAGTTGATTGAGACGGTCGTGAACAAGTCCGTCTACATGACCGGTCCATTGATGTCGTCGAGGGAGTCATTCGCCGATAAGCGCAATGACCTTCTGCGATACGTTGAGGACCAGGTTGAGGGGGGCGTTTACCAGACGACGGCGCGAGATGTACGCGTGAAGGATGAGCTTTCAGGCGCAGACAAGACGGTCAAACTCGTTGAGATCGTCAACGGATCGAATGGTCAGCCGCTTCGTCAAGAACAGGCTCAGCTGACCAAATTCAGCATCGTGCCTTTCAATTTCTCGATCAAGCGACTGCCGTACGACGCGGAGGTCGAAGGACAGATCAAGCAGCAGCAACAGATTACGATGCAGGTCCAAACCGCCATCGCTGAGTCGCGACAGGCCGAGCAGCGCGCCATTACTGTCGAGCAGCAAGGTAAAGCCGATGCGGCCAAGGCCAAGTGGGATCAGGAAGTCGTCAAGGCCAAGTTCGTGACCGAGGCTCAGCAGCGTCTGGAAATCGCCGAGCTTGACCGAAAGGCGGCGATTGAAACCAAGGCCAAGGATATCCTCCTTGGTGAAGGTGAAGCGCGACGGCGCGAACTTGTGATGAGTGCCGACGGCGCGCTCGACAAGAAGCTTCAGACCTACTTGGAAGCCCAAAAGGTTTGGGCCGAAGCCGTCAAAGGTTACGCAGGTAATTGGGTTCCTAGCGTTGTGATGGGCGGCCAGAGCGGCGGCAATGCCGGTTCTGGAGCTCAGGATTTGGTCAACCTGCTGACCGCCAAGACGGCGAGGGAACTCGGGCTTGACCTAACCATTACCAAGAAGTAGCAAGTACCCCGCACTGTGTCGCATCATGCGACCTCCAGTGCGGGGCTTTTTTATTTATAAAAATAACCTGTCCCGGTTATCCTCTTCATTTTTATTTTTAAATGAGCTATATTTTATTTATGAACGACGATAAAGGGAAGTTAAATTTACCGGCTTCTAAATTGCCTCAAGCGGAGGAAGCCCCGAAGGGTGATTTTAGATCGTCTTTACATTGGCGTGTCTTGAGGATTCTTTCGGAATTTATAGAAGGGTGGCAGTTCTTAGCGGATTTTAAAATGACGGTTACCTTATTTGGCTCAGCAAGATTTCAGCCGGGCGAAAAGTGGTATGAAGAAGCGCGCAAACTCGGAGGGCTTTTGGCCAGGGAAGGATTTTCTATTGTTACCGGTGGAGGTCCGGGAATAATGCAGGCCGGAAACCAGGGAGCGGCTGAAGCTAACGGAGAGTCCATAGGATTAAATATCATGTTGCCGTCGGAACAAAGAATCAACCCTTACGTCAAAAAAAGCACCGCTTTCCATTACTTCTTTGTCCGCAAACTGATGCTTTCTTACGCTTCCCGGGCCTATGTATTTTTCCCGGGAGGGCTGGGGACTTTGGACGAGGCCTTTGAAATACTGACCCTTATTCAAACAAAAAAGATTTCCAATAAGATCCCGGTTGTGTTGGTTGGCAAAGAGTTTTGGGGCCCTATTCACACATGGCTCCACGAAGATATTTTTAAAAAATACCAGACCATAGACGAAGAGGACTTGAAGCTCTACCAGATAGTGGATTCGGCCGAAGAGGCCTTCGAAATAGTCAAAAACGCTCCGCCTCGCGAGGACTTCTTCTATTAAGCTTGACTTTTTCTAAAAATCTGCCAAAATAAGCCATAATATGTCTGATTTCAAATTAGGAAATATAATCATTCCAGAAGAACTGCCTCTTATTCCGCTCAAGAACACCGTTCTCTTTCCAAAAGTGGTCGTTCCGCTGATAGTCCAGAGACCCAAATCCATCGGCGCTCTCGATAACGCCATGACCAAAGACCGTTTGGTTCTTTTTGTCACCCAAAGAAACACCGAGGACAATATCGGCCACAACGATCTGTTTACTGTGGGCACCGTGGGAAGGATAGTTTCTGTTTTCAAAATGCCCGACGGCTCGTCAAAGGTAGATGTCGAAGGACTGGTCAGAGCGAGGATCACCGACTTTGTTTCGGAAACGCCGTTCTTTGGGGTAAAAGTCGAACCGTTCCCGCTTATTATTAGGAACAACCTCGAAGAAAAGGCGTTTTTAAGGCGCGCCATAGAGCAATTCAAGATCGTTTCGGAGGTCCGTTCTTTTCCGACCATACTGCCGGAAATAATCTACATGATGATGCAGCTCAAGGATACCGAACAGATCATCAGTTTGATGACGGTGAACATGAATTTGGCAATAGATGAACAGCAAAGGATACTGGAACTTCGGTCATCAGTTGATATTCTTCGGGAACTCAACGTCAATCTTATCCGCGAGCAGGAGCTGATGGAAGCCGAGAAGAACGTGACTAAAGAGACAAAGAAGCAAATAGGCAAGATGCAGAAAGAACTTTTCTTGCGCGAACAGTTGAAGAGTATCGAAAAAGAACTTGGCGTTGAGGACGAGAAGGGAGAAATAGACACGCTCAAGTCGAAGATAATGGCTGCCGGGATGCCTAAAGATGTTAAAGAAAAAGCCGTAAAAGAATTGGCGCGTCTGGGCAGGATGCCTTCTTTCAACCCAGAGGTTTCTTATCTGAGGACATATCTTGATTGGTTGGTTGAACTCCCATGGTCCAAAAAAACGAAAGAAAAAATAAACCTGAAAGAAGCCGAAAAGATATTGAACGAGGACCATTTCGGCCTTAACAAGGTCAAAGAAAGGGTCCTTGAATATCTGGCCGTCCAAAAGCAGGTCGGCAAGCTTAAAGGCCCAATTTTGTGCTTTGTCGGTCCGCCTGGTACTGGAAAAACATCGATAGGCCAGTCCATTGCCCGGTCTCTGGGAAGAAAATTCATTAGGGTCTCTCTCGGCGGTTTGCGTGATGAAGCCGAGTTGAGAGGCCATCGAAGAACATATGTCGGCGCTTTGCCGGGCCGGCTGGTTCAGGGCATTCACAATGCAAAAGTTAAAAACCCGGTTTTCATGTTAGATGAAATAGACAAGATAGGCATGGATTTCAGGGGCGACCCTTCGGCGGCATTGCTTGAGGCCCTCGATCCCCAGCAGAACCATGCATTCTCCGACCACTATCTGGAAGTTCCTTTCGACCTTTCGGATGTTTTATTCGTGGCAACGGCCAATGTGCTTGATACTATACCCCCGGCATTAAGAGATCGCCTTGAAATAATTGAATTCCCCGGCTACTCGGAAGAGGAGAAATTCCACATTGCAAAAAATTTCCTTTTGCCCCGTCTCTTCAAGGATCATGGTCTAAAAAGGAAAACATTGGTTTTCCAGGATTCGGCTTTGACCGATGTTATCCGCAAGCATACTCGCGAGGCGGGCGTAAGAGATTTGGAAAGACAACTCGCCACCATCATCAGGAAAGTCACCAGAAAACTGGTTGAATCACCAAGCACCAAAACTATCACCATTACCAAAGACGCCATTCATAAATATCTTGGCCCCATCAAATACAGCCATCAGCTTGCCGAAACGAAAGACGAAGTCGGCGTAGTTACCGGTCTTGGCTGGACTCCGGTCGGCGGGGAAGTATTTTTCATTGAAGTAGCCAAAATGCCGGGACGAGGAAAACTTACTCTCACCGGCCAGCTCGGCAATGTCATGAGAGAATCCGCCCTGGCTGCTTTGAGTTTTGCTCGGGCATATGCCGCCAAGCATGGTGTTAAGGAAGATATAAATAAATATGATATTCACATTCACGTTCCTGCTGGAGCCATCAGGAAAGACGGCCCGTCGGCCGGAACGGCTATCACGACAGCTTTAGTTTCCTTGCTTCTCGGCAAACCGGCCCGAAAAGATGTTGCCATGACCGGAGAGGTGACTTTGCGGGGCAAGGTCTTGGAGATAGGCGGTATCAAAGAAAAAATTCTCGCCGCCCACCGGGCCGGCATTAAAACGGTGGTCATGCCCATGGAAAACAAGAAAGACCTGGAAGACATTCCTAAAGAAGTCCAAAAAGACCTCAAATTCGTCTTCGCCAAGACAATGGACGATGTTTTGAAAATAGCATTGAAATAGCCGCTCCGGCCCAATACCATTTCCCAGCCCGTTCCGTCGTCTGCCTCCCAATCCCCGCCATATCACGTCTCCGCAATACGAACAAAAGGCATCCTCATTGGCGCAAAGAACAAGAGCGCTCCGCTATTTTGTTCTTTGCTGACTCGGATGCTCTTTTTGTTGCCGTATCGCTCCGAGGAGTGATGTTGGACGGGGATCTGGGCAGGCATCCGCCGTCGGCCTTCGCTTTGGTCTTATAAGCGTAGCCCCTCCCAATTACCGACCATTTGTCCGAAGGAGACCGAAGGCGCAGGCAATAGGTCGAGAATGGGGAGGGGTGAGCGAGTGTTTTGTTTATAATTCTCTGTTGATTTTTTAAAACTTGTAATATCATTGAGCATATGGATTTTATTATCAATTGGGTCTCATCTTTGGACTGGCCGATAATAAACCGGCTTTTGATAGCCACTCTTTTGGGGGCCTTTGTCGGTTTTGAACGCGAACGTTCCGGAAAAATAGCCGGGCTCCGAACCCATACTCTGGTGTCCGTGGGCGCGGCCCTGCTCACCGTCATTACCGAGAGGTTATTTTATATTTTCCCTTCCGTGAACGGCGAAATGGGGCTGGACTATCATATCGTGGCGAATATCGTCGTCGGTATCGGTTTTATCGGCGCCGGCACTATTTTAAGGCGGGAGGGTGGTAGGATCGAAGGCACCACCACCGCGGCCAGTTTGTGGGTTGTCGCCGCGATAGGTATCGCCAGCGGGTTCGGATTTTACCAGGAAGCCATCGCTACGACGCTCATCGCTTACGGCATATTAGCCGGTCTCTGGCTGCTGGAAAAATATCTCACCCGGGAAATTCGATACAAAGGGCAGGGGATATATGGAGAACTAAAACATGGTGAAAATCCCGGACCTGAACACTCTGAAAAATAAGGGGAGTTTCTTTCTTGCCGTTTCCGCCCTTGCCGGCACGATGGTCGGCGTGGGTGTCTTCGGGATACCTTTTTCTTTTGCCAAATCCGGATTTTTGGTCGGCGCCGGTTTTCTGGTCGTCATCGGGCTGGTAACCATGTTATTGGATCTCATGTACGGCGAGGTCATACTAAGAACCCAAAAACTTCATCAAATAACCGGATACACCGAAGTGTATCTGGGCGGCGCTTTTAAAAAAGTCATATTTTTTTCTTTAGCCCTTACTTTCTATTCCGCTCTTCTGATCTATACCATTCTCGCCGGAGAGTTTTTGAGCAATATTTTCTCTTCGGTTACTTACATTCATCCGACTGCTTACAGTTTGATCTTCTTCTTTCCGATGTCATTCCTGGTTTTAGCCGGCATAAAAAGAGTTTCCTGGCTGGAGCTTGTGTTGGCCGCGCTGTTCTCCCTGGTCATATTTGCCATTCTTGTCGTGGGCTGGCCGAAAATTGATTTTGCCAATTTTTCGGGTGTTCAGCCGGAGTTCTGGTTCCTGCCCTACGGCATATTGCTTTTTGCTTTTGCCGGTTTCTCCGCTGTGCCTATCCAAAGAGAACTGCTTGGGAACAAAGAAGAAATGCTCAAGAAGGCTATTATTTCTACCGTGGTCTTTGTGGGTATTTTGTATTTTGTTTTTGCCTTCACTGTAATGGGAATTTCCGGCGAAATAACGACGCCGGATGCCATATCGGGTCTTTACGAATTTCTCGGGGGCACAATAGTTTTTCTCGGTTCTTTGTTCGGCATTCTTGCCGTGAGCACGTCTTTCCTCATGCTCGGCTCCGCATTTATGGAAACGTTCAATCTGGATTACGGGATCCCGAGGAAATACGCCTGGCTGCTCACGATGGCTCCGCCGTTCATATTGTTTCTCGGCGGGTTGAGGGGTTTCATTGATATTATGGGTCTGGCGGGTTCGGTGGCCATCGGTCTTGAGGGTATAATATTGATCCTTGTTTACACGAAAGCAAAGTCAAAAGGCAATAGGATCCCGGAATACAGTTTGGAGCTTCCAAAAGCAATTTATTATTTTTTGATGCTCGTATTCTTAGCCGGCATTGTTTACTCGGTGTTTGTCGGCTAATTGCTTGAATAGCATCTTATTTCAGCCCGTTCCGGCCGCTCCAGCGGCGGGTTTCTCGCAATTAACTAAAGACAGAGGGCGGTTATTGAATTAAAAAAGACCCCGTAGGGTCATGTTGCAATTCTTTACTTAATCCACACAATCGCGGTAGCGTTGTCGTGTAATCCTCTTTCTTCGGCCCAAGCCATCAGCATATCGGCATCTGCACCATTCTTTGCGAATTCCTTGATTTCTTTTAATAGATCCTCAGTATTTTCATGGCTTGGGTCAAAGAGCCCGTCGCTGGCCACCAAAACCCAAACGGGATTGTGAACAGTATATATTTCTGGTTCTCTTGAGAGGATACTGTCCAAAGGTGCGTCGCCCAAAGCTCGAGACATTTGTAGCCCATCTTCTCTTGAACCCCAAATATAACCTTGTGAGTAATGCCCTCCTCGTGCCTCTGCCGCTTTTCTTTCGGCAGCATTACTTCGTACGTTATGCTCGGGGCTGACGTGAAGCCGTCCTTTACCATCAAGAATGACTATAGGAGAATCGCCCAAGATCGCAACGGATGCGGTCTTTGATTTTTCGGAAATGATCACGCCCGAAAAAGTCGAGCCGGCTTCATACAGACAGGTGGCCGAATTCAGGTTGGCAACTAGTGAAGCCAATCTGTATTCAGGTTTCCCGTCATCAAGCGACATTGTTCTAAAAATATTCTTTGCGCAAAAATCCGAAACTGTTGCTCCGCCATGCCCATCCATAACGGCCAACAAGAGCCATTTTCTAGAGGGAATATAGGTCTCGTAATGCCTGTCTTCCTGATATGGTCTGGGACCCTGTTTGGTTGCAAAAGTAGTTGATTTCAAGAACTGCCTCCTTGTCAAAAATTCCAATTTTTAATATACAACTTTGCCGAGTAGTGTCAATGTTTTGTGGAATTGTTTTACGGAGTAAAATGAGGTTATGTCTTATAAAACTTCAAACAGATCCAGGGCTTTCAAGTTGAATATGGTCAAACTGCCCCGTTCCAAAAAAGACGAGCAGGAATTCGGCCCGGGCAAGAAAGAATATGTCGTATGCCCCGAATGCAATAGCGCTTATTTCGATAAGTCGTGGCACCATCTTTTGCATGAGGAAAAATCAAGCCATCTGCAGAAAGACAAGAAAGTCGTTTTTAAAACCTGTCCGGCTTGTAATATGAAGAACAAGAAAATGTATGAAGGGGAAGTCACCGTGATTCTCGGCAATATTAAGATAAAGCAGGATGTCATGAACTCCATCAAAAATTCAGACGAAATGGCCCGGCAAAGGGATGTCCTCGATCGGGTGTTATGGCTTGAAGATAAAGGCAATACCATAAAAGTATTTACCTCGGAGAATCAGCTTGCCGTTAAAATAGGCAAAAAGCTTTCTTCCGCTCATCCCGGAGGCAAATTTGAGGTCAAACATAGCAAAGACGAAGACGTCAGCCGGGTACTCGTTGAAATCTAACTTGAAACGATTAGAACAGTTTTTATTCTATCTGCTTCTCTTTTCTACTCCGTTCCAGACGCGGAAGATCTTGTGGCAGCAAAATTGGTATTTCAACGAGTGGCAGGCGATCTCGATATACGGCACAGACATTTTACTGGCCATACTGATCGGATTTTGGTTCTTCCGGGGCGCGAAACCGAAAGTGGCCCATTATGATTATTTTCTGTTTGCGTTTGTGGCAATCTCGGCTTTATCGATAAAGAATTCTTCGAATATTTACATAAGCGCCTGGAGCGTCCTGAAACTTGTCGAGTTCGTTGTTTTCTATTTTTATATAAAGAGCTACGCGATAAATGCTTTTGGTTTTATTCCGTCGTTGCTTGCCTTGATATCCGGAGCCCTGTTTCAGTCGGTTGTTGCGATATGGCAATTCTTTCGGCAGTCGGACCTGGGGTTGAGAATTCTCGGCGAAAGCTTGCTTGGAAAGGATATGACCGGCATCGCCTCCTTTTTTAACCTGCACGGCGAAAAGGTGATAAGGGCTTACGGCACGACTCCTCACCCGAATGTCCTGGCTGCTTATCTCTTTCTTGCCATCTTTGCTTTTTATTTTCTCTGGATCTATAAAAATATAAGCAAGCTCTACTTGCTTGTTTACGGACTGGCTCTTTTGGCGTTCTTTTTTACTTTTGCCAGAGTAATGATACTTCTGTTCTTTCTTAATTTTTTAACAAGAGCTCTCCTCGTGCGTTTGAAGTTCAAAGGTAAATACTGGAATAGAAAATTAGCGCTGCTCTTTTTGGCTACCCTGATCGTTGTTGTCGCTTTCAGCGTATTTTATTGGCCGGAAGCGGTAAGCAGAATTAAGATATCTTCCGGAGAAGAAGCGGTTCAATTGAGAATTTTTTACAATAAAGAATCCTTGAGCTCTTTGAACTGGTTCGGGGTCGGTTCCGGTAATTTTGTTAACTGGCTTATGGCCAAAGACCCGAATATTCCACGGTATCTCTATCAGCCGGTTCACAACATTTATTTATTGGCCTATTCGGAAACAGGAATTTTAGGAGTGTCTGCTTTTCTTTTATTCCTCTTCTTTTTAGCCAAAGATTTCATATACCGGACTCATATGGCAAAACTCTACCATTACTCATTTTTTCTTATTTTTCTGTCGACCCTGTTTATGGGATTTTTTGACCATTTTCTCCTCACTCTTCAACAGGGGAGATTGATGTTTTGGCTGATTGCCGCTCTCTTGACTATTGATGAGAATGATGACATAATTAAAACTAAAGATAGTTCTTCAGGAGGGTAAACATGGCGAGGGGAAGGACAAAGCGGGAGAAGAGGGTTCGGCGGGAACGGCATCGCAACGGGACACCTAACCAGGGTCATGGCTGGGCGGCTAGACAGGCGGCCAAGCACAGCGGACGCGGGTGTTCCACCTCAGTCAGGAAATTGAGGCCGGGCTGGTAGTCAGGGGTTCGTTGGGGCGACAAGA
>CAYIUL010000008.1:0-16764 GCA_964366725.1 uncultured Candidatus Saccharibacteria bacterium
CGGCCATGGCTTCGTCAAGAGAGTTATCGAAAACCTCCCATATCAAGTGGTGAAGCCCGTCTATACCGGTCGAACCGATATACATACCCGGCCTTTTCCTGACCGGTTCCAGCCCCTCCAGAACATAAATATCTTTGGCTGTATAAGACCCGCTTTGGCTTTTTGGGACAGGTTGGGTTTTCGGTTCTTTTTTGACTTCTTTTTTAGCCATATTTTATATCTATTTCAAACGAGTATCCCGCCTACAGAGTTCCTTGCCGGCTAAAGCACGGCCAGGAGACCACTCCGAGAAGGCGGGATGTCTACTTATGCTTAAATTATATCACTTTTGGGGTTCGCAATCAAGGTAAAAATCACCTTAATTCTGCTTTAAACTGCTTCGCGGTTTCGTTGTATATTTTACCCTGGATGGGGTCTATTTCTTCGGTGGTAAGCGTGCGTTCGTTTGAGCGGTATACGATACGATAGGTATAGCTTGCCTTATCAGCGCCGAATTTTTCAGCGTTCTCGTATTTGTCCAGTAATTCAACCTGTTCGACGAGGTCGCCGCCCAAGTCCCTGATAAGGTCAAAATAATCATTGGGCACGAAGTCCTTCCCAACCACAAAAGAAATGTCGCGAGTGATCGGAGGATATTTTGAGACCTCTTTGTATTTGTTGCCGAGCTTAAGTTGTTTCTTAACCCGCTCATCCTGCGACCAGAACAGACGCATATCAGGCACATCCATTGCTGCCATCGCTAATCTTTCAATTCCTGGACCGAAAGCCCAACCATTCCACTTTGACGAATCCACACCAAAATTTTCCAAAACTCTCCCTTTCACCACCCCGCTTCCTAAAACTTCCAGCCATTTGCCGTTTTTCTCCACTTCCATTTGCAGTGATGGATCAGTGTATGGAAATGTATCCGGAAAGATCTTAAGTTTGGTATCAGGGTCAAATATTGCCCTAGCAATACTTCGCAACGCACGTTCTAAGTCTTCTAAACCGATAATTTTTTTGTCTTTTGGAATCAAATACCAACCGTCAATTTGATGGAAAACATTCATGTGATTGCGATCGATTTCATCTCTGCGATACACCTTGCCAAAACTGAAGCAACCGACTGGCTCGCCTATTGCCATGCGTCGTTTTACGTCTTCGTTTTGAAGGTAGTAATACCACATCACGGTAGTATGAGTACGAAGAATATTTTTATCATCTATGAAATAAGTATCGGATTTAGAACGGGCAGGATGGTCAGCTGGAAAATCAAATAAGTCAAAACTTATGTTAGCCGGCACTATTTCGGGCACTTCAATAACATCAAAACCCTTAAATTCGGGTGAAGCAATAATACGCTGTACTATTTCGTGGATTGGACTGCCTTCCGTGCGCGACAGATCGGGCATTTTTAAATAACGCTTAATGCGTTCGGATTCGGGGTCGTGTCTTGATTCGAGTTCTTGCCGAAGCTTTGCTTCTTCTTCGGATTTAATTTTTATGTTCATAATCTTTCTTTTTTGCCAAAAGTTTTAGTTAGAAACCATTCGATTGCCGCTATGACTCCAAATAATATCGGGAAATTCAATATATTCAAGAGTCGGAGACGGCTCATAATTATAGCGCCCAGGGCCAATACCGCCAGCCAAAACCCCCTTCTGAAAGCAATGGCAAAGTTATTTTTAACACCCAAAAAAACTAACGTCCCGACGCCCCAAGCAAAGACAAAGATCGAACAGAAGAATAAAAACTTTACAAGTCGGCCGGCTTGAAGCGGGTCGAAGTTAAAAACTATCATAGACAGGCCGGCTACAGAAGCTCCGGTGGCGACAAATATAACCCAAGTATACCAGCGTGCGGGATTAGACATTTTCTTTATTTTATCATATTTTTCCCGCAAGTACTTTGAAAATTTGAGGATTTGGTTATGTTCAGATTCCTCGGACACAGAAGCGACGAATCGGCACTCATCCTTTTGGAGAAAGACGGCCGGGAGCGGATTTCAAACTGGAATGACTACCAGGACAAAGCCCTGGCGGCCGCAAGCGCCCTGTATCAGAATGGGGTCAGAAATGGCGATTTCGTAGCCGTTATCGCTTTAAATCTGCCGGAGTCATTTATCGTCATGCTGGGAATTATCCTATTGGGGGCAGTTCCAGTGCCTATCAATGTTCCGCTTATCAAGGAGCTGGGCCAAAAAGACCTTAAGTTCATTCTGAATGATTGCCGGCCGAAACTTGTTCTTGCGAACGGGTGTTTGGCAAAATATCTGCCGGATATAGAACATCGAGTTCTGGAAATCTTTCTGGAACCGAAATATAGCCGTCTCGATAATCCAAAAAGCAGTTGGCAGAATAATGAACTCCTCATAATGCCCTATACCTCCGGAACAACCGGCGGGCCGAAAGGGGCTATGTTGAGTACCGGCAACATTACTGACCGAGTAGATGCTATCGTCAGAGAACTTAGTGTTTCTTCATCGGAAAGAGTTCTGTCGTATCTTTCACTTGGCCATATATCCGAGTTGGTTGCCACTTTCTTAGGACAGCTCCAGGCCGGTTACCGGGTTTACTTCACGGAGCACATCAAGGACATCGTTGAGAACAGAGAAAAGTTCAGAGCCGCGTTCCCGTCCGTTCTCCAGAAAGTCCAGCCAACCGTATTCTTGGCCGTCCCGAAGGTCTGGACGAATTTTAGAAAAGAGATAGAGCGCAAAACACGCTTTATTCCATTTAATCTGAGCAGGCGCGGCCTGATCCATGACCATATTGTCAAAAAGATAAAGCAGCGCCTTGGCTTTGAAAAAACAAGATGTTTTGTCAGCGCCGGTTCGCTGTTTTCTCAAGAAGACGCCAACTTTTTCGCCAAGTTAGAGATTGACATTGACGACATATACGGCCAGACCGAGACCGGCGGGCCGCTGACCATTAACGGCAAAGTTGTCGGCAACACTTCGGTGTTGCTCGGCAAGGACGGCGAAATTCTGGTCAAAGGACCCAACGTCATGCTGGGCTATTTCAATAGACCGGAAGCGACAGCCGAAGTCCTCAAAGAAGGCGTTTATCATACCGGTGACACCGGAATTGTTTTGTGCGGAGGCCGTCTGGGTGACGGTTACAAAAACGCCCAGACAGAATTTGTTTCTCCGGAAAAGATAGAAGAGCGCGAAGAATCAATCCGGAAAATAGAGGGTGTTGACGAAGCGATCGTCTGCGGCGAGGGCAAGCCCTACGATGTCGCTCTTGTTTTTTCTTCGAATCCTTCCGAAAAATTACGCCGAAAACTTAAAGTTGAGATAACGAAGATCGGCCAAGGTATGTACAGAGTAAGAAAGTTCTTGCTGGTAAATTCCAGAGAACTGGAACTGACGCCGACACTGAAAGTCAAAAGAAAGAAAATGCTCCAAAAATTCCAGAAAGAGATAGACGAGTTGTAAACCGCCAATCTGGCGGTTTTATATTTTGCGGGGCCGACGGGACTCGAACCCGCAACCTCCTCCGTGACAGGGAGGCGCTACTAACCAATTGAGCTACGGCCCCAATATTCAGTCATTTTAACCCCAAAATTCTACCATAAATTTTCCAAAATTCAAAGCCCGTGCTATACTCCCGCCATATAGTTCTTGAACAACAGGGGCAAAAATGAGAGTTTGTCTTTTCGATTGGGACGGGACCCTTCTGGATAACACTCCGTTCTGGCATGAGACCATCGGAAGATTGTTCCAAAAATACGGCAAAAGATCGTTAACACCGAGTGTTGGCGACTTCTTCCGGGAACTGGACGCTAACAAAGGCGACTATTATCAGATCTACCGGTCCCGAGGCATAAATGCTTCCCGGGACGAGATCAACGCAACTTTCACGGGTATTTTTTCCGGTCTAATGACTCGATCCGATCTGCGATTGGTCGCCAATGCCGAAGACACCTTAAAAACTCTTTACGACAGCGGGATAACGCTTGGCCTGGTAACAACCGGGCCTGAAGATGTCGTAATGCCTCTTTTGGAAAAATTTGATCTGCTTAACCTGTTCAAGCATTTGGAATTCCACAAAATAGACAAGAAAAACGCCATAAAGGCGGTTCTTGGGACAGAGAACGTCCATCGCCGTGATTGCTGTTACGTGGGCGACGCCCCTTCGGACGTGCGCCACGCCAACAACGCGGGCGTGGTTTCGATCGCCTATCTCGGCGGCTACGTCCCCGAAGAGTTGGTAATGGCCGCCAAGCCGCAAATGACCATAAAAGATCTTAGCGAACTGACATCGATCATTCCATAAAAGCCCCCGAGGCTTTTTAATTACCTTTCAAACGACTCCTTTCTTGAGGCGTCGGTCAATTTGATCAAGTAGCTGGCTGGGTTTGAAGAAACTTTCTCATGGGCTCCGTGTAGGTCTTTTGCTCCGGCGTAGCTTACCGCGGAGCGCAGGTGGTCTTTTATTCTTTTAATTATCTCCGTCACGCTTCCAACATAAGGAACGGAAACCGACTGCCCTTCCTGGGCTTGGGAATTCGTTAAAACGTCTTCGGGGTCTCTTTTTAAATAATTGCCGTCTATCACCGCTTCAGCCGAGGTCATGCCGCGGTACATTTTTACCTTCCTTCTGGTCGAGGGATCTTCTATAACCACGCCGGGGCTCTCGTCAGTTCCGGACAGCATACTGCCCAACATCACCGTCGATGCTCCGGACAATATGGCTAAGGCGATGTCTTTGTCATTGCCAACTCCTCCGTCGGCGATAATGGGAACCTTGCCTCCGACAGCAAGATAGGCCTCTCTTATGGCCTGAAGCTGAGGCACGCCAGCGCCAACTTCCAGCCGTGTCCGACAACCCCTGCCAGGACCAACACCAACCTTGATGCCGTCTACCCCCAAGTCCATTAAGAACTTCGCGCCCTCTTTTGTAGCGACGTTACCGCAAATCAGGTCAACCTTCTTAAATTTGGATCTGAACTGTTTAACCGCATTTTTAACCACATCTGAATGGGCGTGAGCCACGTCCATCAAAACACAATCAACGCCGGCGGAAACAAGGGCCTCTCCCCTTTCCATAAAGTCACCCGCGGCCCCGATCGCCGCCCCCACCATCAGGCGGCCTTTTTTATCTTTGGTGGAATACGGCTTCTGTTTTGCCAACCGCAAGTCGCGCATAGTAATAAGGCCTGTGATCTTTCTGTTTTTATTTATGAGGGGCAGTTTTTCTATCCTTTCCTCGAGCATTATCTTTTCCGCGTTACCGATGGTGATCTTCGGCGAGGCGGTGACCAGCCGTCTGAAAGCGGTCATAAATTTTTCCAGAGGTTCATTCTCCCTGCCCCGGGCGGCAAGAAGATCTCGATGGGTCAGTATGCCCGCTAAAATTCCGCTTCCGAATTCTTCTTCAACAAGCAAAGTGCTTATGTTCTGGTTCTCCAGAACCATTTTTGCCTCGCTGACGGTGTTTTTCCTGAAAATGGTGACGGGGTTTTCTATAACAAAAGAGTGCTGGCGCTTAACATGCTTCACACGCACGGCTTGTTCCATTATCGAACAATTCCTGTCTAGAAAACCGAAGCATCCTTCCAGAGAAAGCGTCTGCATCATTTTTTCCCTTGTCACTGTATCCATATTGGCTCCAACAACGGGCACGCTTAAGTTTATGTTCCTGGACAGTGGCATCGTCAGGTCAACATCTCTCCGGGACCGTACCACGCTTAACTGCGGCCTGAACAAAAAGTCGCCATAAGTCGCGCCTTGAAACATCGGCCCTATTCTTGTTTTTTTATTATCCGCCACGTTTAGATATTAGGATAGATTAGCCCGCCCCGCCAGCCGGCGAGAAATTCTCTTCTTGAAACCACATACCTATTCCCTCTTTTCCCCGGGTAGGGATCGACTATCTTATAACCCCTGATAAACGGCCCAATTTTCACCAAGTCGTCAACAATAACCAGGTGAGCGCTGTTTGGAATGTTAAATTCTTTTAAAGTCGAGACGGCGACCGGCAAGCCCGAATTAACTTTTTCGGTAATGATCCCTATACCTTCTTTCTTCTTTTCCGGTGTATTAAAAAATTCTTTTTGAAAAGCCATCGGCACGCCGTATAGCGCGGCAAGATCAACAAGCACTTGATGTTTCCAGCCGACGTTTTCCACATAGCCGTCTTTTTCAAGAGCTTGGCCGATCAAAGTTTTAACGGATACGGCCTGAAGTTCGGGTTTTCGGAAAACCATAAGCATCTTGAGAACGCAGATGCCGCAGGAATATTTGCTCCAAGCATCATCGCCGGTATCAAGCATCTGATTTATGAGAATAACTTTATTCATCCCGTTAGAAGTAGTGTTAAACACGTAGCACTTAATTTGTTGTTATAAACCCGTTAGGGCTACTTCTAACGGGATTCATCCAGTTCAGGGTGCCAGTAAATTTTTTCTATTTTTCTCGTGCCGTTATAGGTAATGTGGTGGCGAATCGGAAATCCGGTTTTTTTTGAATCATTGCTTACCGCCTCGTTCTCATTTATACAAAAACCCATGTGCTGCAAATCCGCGTTTTTGTCTCCAAAAAGTCCGTGAACGGAGGCCTTAGCCGGCTCCCAAATAATAACCGCCCCCGGCCGAAGATCTTTTATCTCGAACCATCCGCTGTTCAACAGGTCTTTTTCGGTGCCATAGACGGTCGCGTGAGGATGCTTGATAAGCTCCAACGCCAGCAAGATCCAGGTCACATGAGCGCAGCAGGAGTTTTGGCCGTTCTCCAAAATATCCACTTTCTTGCCGTTCTCATCGGCATACAAGTTACGAAAAAGATAATTATCGCCTTTGGCGGAATTTTCAACAATAGCCAAAAGAGATCCGAGTTTTTTGATGCGGATATGATGAATCGGGAGGGGATGTTTATCAGACATGACTTTAAAATTACTAAAAAACCTGGTCTTGGTCAAAACAAAAGGCGGCCGCAAGGACCGCCCGGGCATTCTGCCCTTTAGCGAAAGAACCGCTACGCCGACGACTTCGTCAGAAGAAGTAGTGAGCGCCCAGCCGGAGACCGATGCTGGAGTCACCGGCGTTTCCGTTGAAGTGAACCAAGTTGAGGTCTCCACTGAAGCGCCACTTGGGAATCTTCTTGACCGTCAGGAAGGTCCCTCCCGACCCCCCCAAACCAGCGTGGGACCCCGACCCGACCCCGTAGTTAACCAAGACCACGACCAGACCTCCGCCGACGTATGGCTTGAAGGTAACATCCGACTTGGGATTCGCTGGCTGGGGGAAACCATACAGAAGCTCGCCCGTCATGTTGGTTTTTACCGCGTAAAGGCCCAGCGCCACATTCAGGGTAATGCGGTCGGACATGTCGTAAAGGACACTCGGAGCAACGCCGCCGAGGGCTGTGCCCAGAAAAATCCCGACGCCGAAGCGGTGTGGATCGGATTGCGACGCCGGCTGAACCGCAACCTGTGTCGTCTGCGCCGTTTTCGACGTTGCCTGCGACGCAGAATAGTTCCGCTCAAGCCATTCTTGCGCCGGAGGCGCTGCAACAACCGGAACAACCGGCGTGGCTTGAACCGGCCGTTCTGCCTGAACAGCAGTAACTGTTCCGGGAACCTGAACTTTCTTCATGTTCCCCAGCCAGGCGGCGACATAGCCGACCTTCTTGGAGCCGCTGCCGTCAGTAAAAACAACCTCCAACCAGCCCTCTTGCCGGCCGATGATTTGAAGTTCGGCTCCTTTTTCAGCCCGGCCGATAACCGGACTGCCTATCGACGGCAGAGAGCGGATATTGGCTGTCTGAACAGAGATAGTGAATCTGTCCGCCGGTTCTTGGGCTTGAGCCGAAACGGCGAACGCCAGAACCGCCGCGGACGCAACAACGAAACGGGAGATGGTGGTCATTGTTTCACTGCTCCTTCTGTTTTTAATGAGTCGGCCCGGAACCGGACCGATTCGGGCTATGCTTTAGTTATAACACGATTTAATATCAAAGTCAAAAAACTTCTCTCGAGAAAAATCCGCCTCTTCGGCGAATTTTTTATTCTATTTCGGCGCGACTTCCCTCCAGCGGGGTATCGGCTTTTGGATGATAAGCGGGCCGCGGGTGCGGGAGCATGATTGGTTCTGGCTGTCGGTGGCGGTCAGAGTTACATAGAAAGTTCCTTCGACATTGTATGTCTTGGACGGATTTTGCTGAGTGGAAGTCCCTCCGTCGCCGAATGTCCAGTCCCACTCGTGGCTATTGGGGTTGCTTTGGGGAGAAAATGCCGTTTGGTCGGTGAATTGGATAGGTTTAGACAGGGGCGGCGACGGATTCTCGCTGATTCCGTTGGCGGTCCAGGTGAAGTTAACTTGGGGATAAGCAAAGTTGGGGGTTCTGAAAGTTCCGGGCATAGTTGTCCAGCCGGAAACCTGATCATAGCCGTTCCAAACCCTGACCCTGACGTTGTATGTTGTGTTGAACTGGAGAAGACCCTGGCCGGTGAAGTATGATATTGAACCGGAATTAACTTTTCCGCTGTCAACCTCGGGGCTATTGAATGAGCCCTGATCGTCCATCTGGACCTGGTATGACTGCTGGGGACTTCCTGCCGGGTCGGAATATGTCCAGTTAACCGTGGCGGCCGGGCCGGAAACGCAATAATCGGGCTGGGTTGCTGTGACGCTAGAAGCCGTGGGAACCGGCGCGTTGACAATAACTTGAACGGTATCTGAAGCCGAACCGTTCCCGGAACAAGTCAAAGTATAATTGTATGTCTTGGGTATGGTTAAATTGCCGGTTGACTGGGAGTCGTTTAGAGCTTTGCTTCCCGACCAATCGCCTGAAGCGACGCAGGAGGCAGAGTTGGTTGAAGACCAGGACAGAGAAACATTCGAATTCCAGGGAACGGTTATGGGGCCATTTGAACCATTTGCTCTTATGTCAACCGTCGGCGCGGAAATAACTACAGAACAACTGTCTGGAGGCGACGAGCCGTTCCCACTGCATGTGAGAGTGTATGTCTGACCAGAAACAAGCGAGCCGGTTGATGTTCCTGAATTTGAAGTACCGGTCCAGCCAGGCGGCGATACGGAACATGAACCGGCATTTGAAGACGACCAGGAAATTATTGCTGATCCGCCGTATGCTATCGAAGTTGAGCTGTCCAAACCGTTGCATTTGATATCGGCGCTTGGCGCCGGAACAGTCGCTGAAACGCTGTCCGCGGGACCAGTGCCGCCAGGACCGGAACACTGAATGGTCCAGGTCTTGTCGGAGGTGATCGCTCCGGTGGATTCCGAACTGCCGCTTATACTCTTTGAACCCGACCATGCGTTGGAAGCGATGCACGAAGTAACCGAACCTTGAACTGTCCAGGATAATGTCTTGGATCCTCCGTAACTCACCGTTCCGCACGTATCGGCGCTGTCGCATTTCAAGTCAACAGTCGGCGCCGGCGGAGCGCTGACGTTGATAGTAACGCTGTCTGGCGATGTGTTGCCTCCTTGGTTCGCGCAAGTCAGGGTATAGGTTCCTGACACGGTCAGGTTGTTAAGGGTCTGGGTGCCGCCGGAAGCAGTTTTGGACCCTGACCAGGCGCCGGACGCAGTGCAGGATGTCGCGTTGGAAGTGGTCCAATTCAACTGGGCAGTACCGTTATATGCGACTGTGATAGGACCGTTGGAATACGAACCGCTCGTGCCCGGCCTGCCTTTAAGATCGACTGTTGGCGCGGGACATATTCCCCCGTAAACCACGCTGGTTTCGCGCGTGCCATAGGGATTGGTCGCCCTCACATAGAAATACATATCTGTCCATGCCTGGGAATGACTTCTTAAATTTGTGATCGCGCTCGAGGTAGTACCTATCGAATTCCATGAACCGGTAGTCCATCTCCGTTCAAATGCTTCGTAACTTACGGCGTTGGCGGAAGAGGTCCAGTCCAATTCAAAGTCGCAATGAGATTGATGAAAATACCGGTCGGTAACCACCAAAGAAAACGGGTCGGGCGGCGGGGGCTGGTTTACAGTGATGGTTATTGATTTAGTAAGCGTTTTATAACCATTGCCGGTCGGGCCTTCTGCTTGAATGGTCACGGAACCCGTACCGGCGCTCAATGCGGTACAAGTAGCCGTTCCGTAGTTATTGACTCCGCCAGACGGGTCGCATGAGATCCTTCCCGAAGTGGCGGTCAGGGTGTTGTCGTAAGACCAGTCATTTTCCCAATCGACGGTAAAAGTATCGCCGACGTTAACAGTGGTCCGGCTTGCGTCAAAACTTGCTATTTGCACTCCCCTGCCGGTAGTTTCCATGTGAACATTTGTCCAGTTTGCGTCGTTAACATAAAAATCAAAAATCGCATACTTAAATGCCGGTCTAAAATCATCACCGATACTGCCGCCTCCCAAAAAGTTGGCGTCACCATCTCCTACTCTTCCGTTCCCGTCTTCGTCCACCCAGTTCCAGCAAGAGCCGTCCCACATCGCGGAACTTTCAGAAAGACAGCCGCTTAACGCTCCTTTGCCTCCGGCCGGACCGTATCCTCCGTGTCCGTCAAGGTGTCCGCTGAATGACATTTGAAAATATTGATAATAGTGCCTTGTGTACGGCGAGTCGATAGCGGTATAGCGGTCCGGGTAAAATCTATATGTGCATGTGCCGCTTCCGCTAAATGCGTCATCTTTGCAAAACCAGTTATTTTCACTATATGTTTGACTTGCCGCCGATGAAACCCGGTAAACGGAAAAAGAAGCCAAAACAAGAACGAGAACGAGGAGAATTTTTTTTAATGGATCGTTCATCGTATTTAGGGTCTTATTACGGTTCGATAATTAATTTCCGAAGCGGTAAAAACGGTTTTTCCGATAATATTTTCGTTTGATCTGGCGAATATCCCTATCCCGAATACTCCCGAGATATCTTTTTGAAAGGTCGATAGATCGGCTTCCGAGTCCGCCCGCGCCAATTTTTCGGTATCAAAACGGCCATTGGTTTTGGCCAACTCTTCCCGTGTCGGAAGAGTAAGAACGGTCCTGATTATTTTCGTGTCCGGCGCCACAATGATCCGGACTGCGGTTATTTCTTGCGGTGATGACCCTTCGCTTTCCATTGTGTATATCCCGTTCACGATGAGAGCGCCGTCTTTATATTCTTCAAGGGTGCCGGTGAACTCATGGGATATTGGTCCGCGATCAAATATTTTTCCGGTTTGAATACCCCACAATAACGCGCCGATCACGGCAACTCCGATGAAAAACAAGATCAACTTCATGGGCCTCATAGGCATATATTTTTATTATACCACCTTCTTATTATACCATGCTGTGGAAAATTAAGTAACAAAAAGGCCGCGGTGGTTAGCCGCGGCCCCGTCTTTCCGGTGGCCGTCTGCCCGCTATCGCGGCGGGTCTTGGTAGTCCAAGACCAGGAAATACCTCCCCACAATTGCTCCGTTGTCGTCGCGGGCGCCGTGACGACCCTCGACCAACAGGCATTTGAGGGTAGTGTCGAAGAAGTGGCTATTTTGATCTCTCACAACCTTGCTTTCTCCCGGCTCGAGCAGGTCTCGAGTGACTCCCCCCAGTTTCATGCTTTTGGGTGAGGGGGTGACGCAATCATCGCTCCAATGGATTGTGATCTCAGCGCTTCTCTTTGGTTCTGCGTCCTTTCCGATCTCTGCCTGAAACTGGAAGCATTTGCCCGGACAAGCCACATTTCCGTAGGGCATAACAGATCTGCGGGGCGGATTGACCCAAAGGAGCCGGGCCCACATGGTGGTGTCGTTGCCGTTGGCATCCTTGAGATAGTGCTTGGGCGCCGCGTCCCCGAGGGGTTCCAGACCGGTCTGGTCGGGCGGCTCGCCTCCGCCATTGTCTCCGCCGCAACCGGGCGCAGCGGGATTGAAGCACGAGCCGCCCTTGGTGTGGCTGCAGGCCGACAGGAAGACGACGAGCGCAAGCGCGAAAACGAAGCGAAGAGTTGTCTTCATCACTGTCTCCTTGTTTTTTCAATGAGTTGCCCCGGAATAGGCCTCACTCGAACTATGCCTCAATTATATCACAAATTAACATTTAAATCAAGGGGGTGAAATTTAGCGTATTTTGTAGAAAAAACGGCCTTCCGAGGCCGTTATTACTGCTTTCTAAAACATCTTCAGTCCGAGACCGAAGTAAAGTGTCGGGACGAACTTATATTCCCCGTTCAGACCCTGAAATATCAGGTTGCCGTTTTGGAACTGGAAAGTGTGGACTGTGAATTTGTCATAACCGATACGCGCGCCGCCTTCGAAAATGGCCGGCCCCACCTTCTGGCCGATGCCGAGTTCAACGAACGGGTTAAGCGTGCCTGTATTCTGGACGCCGATAGGCATCCACGCATTTCTCTTCAAGTAAATGCGCTCGTAGGAAACAAGTTCCTTACCTTTGTAGTTGAAACGTGTCTGCTCAAAACGCGGCGAGGGTTTCCCCCACTCTCCGCCGATCCCGGGTTTGAAATAAAACCCCTTCTTTTCGGCTTTCCAGAAAACTTTGGAGTTGAAGAAGTGTCCGTATTCCGCAGCTGAAAAATCTTCTTTCCGGTAACCGATGGAGAAGCCCGCCAACCCTACATGTTGTTTGGACCAATGGTTTTCGATCTCGAAGTTCAAGTCGTTGAATTCATAACCGTAGCTGTAAATCTTAAAGTCGCCATGAATGAGGATAACCTTGAGATAAGTGCCCGGTTTGGGATTTTCTTTTTTCTTATCCGCCTTGGCGGTTTTCTCTGTCTTTACGGCTTGTTTTTTTGTGTCAGGGACAGGTGTTTGCGCGTGTAGAGGACATCTGGATAACAAAAACAAAGCCGCAAGAAGTAATGTCTTCTTCATTTCACTATTCCTCCTTGAACTCCAACCAGCGCCTGGCCTAACGGAGAATATGTCATCTGGTTCTGGAAGCGAGGATGTTTGATCAAACTGTAACCGGCGTGTTCGGGATCGTCATCGGTAGCCCACAATGCGTACCAGTAGATCCTCTCTGCGCTCAAAGCCGTGGCCAATCTTGGATAGAAGTTCCTGACCTTAGAGATATGTTCTGCCGGATTCAGCGTCCCGCTCTCCATGACCCAAAACCTATACCCGCTTAAAAATTCATTTCTTGTTGACACATACTCGTTAAAAGCAACTTCTGTATAAACGTTGATCCCCACAATGATCTTTTGATTGGAAAAATTGTTGGGATTTAGGCCTAAGTCAACCATTCTTTTTAACTCATTGCTTCCCTGATAACCAGAACCGAAGGTTGACTGGGTCATCAAAATCAGTGACGGGTATCTCGACTGGACATGGTCATATATCTTCTTGAAAGCATCCATGTATTGTTCGACGGTAACCTTCTTGGTGTTAGGGAGAGTGGAAACCTCGTTTCCTATTTGAAGAACTCTCATATCCGGAAAGGTGGCAACGTAATGGTCTATCACTGCTTTGGGATTCGGCCCCAAAAGTTCTTCGTTGGAAATAATTCCGATCATTTCGAGTCCCAGCGAACTTACCATCTCCACGACAGGATCCCTGAAGGAGTTCAAAGGTATTCTGACTCCGCGGACATTTCCTCTCGCTTTCATCTCCATTAAGGCCTTTTTGTAGCCCTCGAGAACGGTGGCGTCCGGCTGGACAACCAGGTAAGGCGACCAACCTATCTCTCCTTCCGGAGTATCGACTCTGATCAGACCGCTTTCGGGTGTGATTGATGGAGCCGTGGGAGAGAAAAACTTGGAATTACAGCCGGATAACAAAGTCCCCGACAATAAAACGAGGGATTCTCTTCGAGTCATTTTTGTCATTTTGCCCTTGTTTTTAAAAAACAAAAACTGCTTATTACTAAAGCAGTTACTGCCAAAAAGGTCAATCTTGACTTTACTTCAGAATATCATTAAGTTCTTCTGTTTTTACCCTCTTTTGCTTCGTCGTGTCCCGGTCCCGGACAGTTACGGTGCCGTCTTCAAGAGTTTGAAAATCAATAGTAATACAGCACGGAGTCCCTATTTCATCCTGTGAGTAATATCTCTTGCCGATATTCCCTCTGTCGTCCCAGGCAATAGGGCCCAGCGAATAGTTTTTAGCCAATAGCGAATAGACCTCGCGAGCTTTTGAGACAAGTTCGGGCTTATTCTTAAGCAATGGAAACACGGCGGCCTTATATGGCGCGAGTTTGGGATGTAATTTCAAGACCACTCTGTCTTCCTCCTCGTTGTAAGCGTCGCACAAAATAGCCAGCATAATACGGTCTACACCGGCTGATGGCTCAATGACAAAAGGCGTAAATTTCTCGCCCGAATCCGGATCGGTATACGACAGTTCCTGGCCGGAGCCGTTAGAATGTGCTTTCAGGTCAAAATCGGTGCGGTTGGCTATGCCTTCAATTTCTTTCCAGCCGAAAGGAAATTCGTACTCAATGTCGGTTGTGCCTTTAGAATAATGGGCCAGTTCTTCTTTGGGTTGTTCAAATTTGCGGATATTCTTGAGGCCGATGCTCTCATACCAGGCAACGCGGTCGTCAACCCATTTTTTAAACCATTGGTCATCCTCGCCTGGTTTCACGAAAAATTCCATCTCCATCTGCTCAAATTCTCGGGTGCGGAAAATATAATCTTTGGGATTGACCTCGTTGCGGAACGCTTTGCCTATCTGGGCAATACCGAACGGCACCTTGACCCTCATCGTATCCAAAACATTTTTAAAATTAACAAAAATACCGCCGGCAGTTTCGGGACGCAGATATGCCACCGAAGCCGAATCCTCAACCGGCCCGACAAAAGTTTTGAACATCAAATTGAACTGTTTAGCTTCTGTAAATTCATGTTTTCCGCCTTTATCACAATCAAAAAAACTATCGTTCATAAAATCTCCGGATCCGGCAGGAATAAAGTCCGCACGAAAACGCTGGTGGCATTTTTTACATTCAACCATCGGGTCGGAAAATCCGGTCACGTGACCGGAGGCCTCCCAAATCTTAGGATTCATGATGATTGCCGCATTTAAACCAACGACATCATCCCTCATTTGGACAATGTCTTTCCACCAGGCCTGCTTGATGTTGAATTTCAATTCCGCGCCCAAAGGCCCGAAATCATAAAAACCTCCGATGCCGCCATAAATCTCCGAGCCGGGAAATATAAACCCCCGGCGCTTACAAAGTGAAACAACTTTTTCTAATGACTTGGTCATAGTGAGTTTATCGAACTATTTTACCGTTCCCTCATTCGGCCTGTCGGTAAGGTCGTCGGTGGTCATGTCGCCCAGCGGCAAAATTATGTTTTGTTTGGTGAAGCTGTCTGTCGCGGTAAGTTTTGAATTTTTGATCAGCGTGACGACGGCGCCTTTCTGGTTGCTGGACGGCCTTATCTTAACCCTGAAACTCGCTTCGTATTTGTCTCCCGTAACGCCGATGCCGCGGGGCAGAACCCCCAGATTCCAGACCGCTTCGGAAGTATTGGCGTTGAACGTTACCTCGGGCTGGCCGGCGGTTACGCCTGTCGCGTTCTCCCAAGTCACTCCGGGAGGAAGAACTCCGGTCAAACGGACGCTATTCATATCGTTGCCGGGATTAGTGAGCTGCCAATGAACGGTGAAAGAAGTGTCTTTGCCGACTTCGGGAGGCAAGGGACCCGACGAGCCGAAGGCGGGGTCGTTGTAGTATATCAACTGCCTGAAGGTCGGCTGGGTGGTTATCTTGGTGGTCAAGCTGTTCTGGGCCGAGACCTCGTCTCCCCCAACCCCGGACGGCACGTTCGGCGTGCTCAAGGTCGCCGTGGCCTGCACGAATAAATTGTTCGAGCCGGAAATGCCCGAGAAAACATCGCTTTTGAGCTTTACCCTGAACCGAATCTCGCCTTTTTTATTGGGAGGAAGATTGGCAAAATCCGTAACCGAACCGGCGTTCCAGACGATCGTTTTGTTTTGGCTGTCGAAAAATCCGCCTTTAGTGTCGAGGGACGAGAGATCATACATCTGCCCGTCCAGTTTAACGACGAGGTTAAGCCCGATGAGATTAAAGTTGGAAGTATTCGAATATTTGACGGTGTAATTCAGATCGTCGCCCGGAAAAGCGGAATAAGCCGCGGACTCGTTAACCAGCACATCCACGCTCAACAACGGGTTGGCAACGTCGGTGGCAACCTCCGCTCTTTCATAATTCACGTACCGGTCGGTGATCTTTCTTTTCAAGACGACAGAAATTTTCTTGGCCTCGCCCTCTCTGCCTGTAAGCGCTCCTTGAATGCTTATCCTGCCTCCGGCATTTTTTTTCAAAACCGGCACCGTCCAGCTGGCGGTTCCCAGCGAAGGCGAGGGTGTTCCTTTTTGGAATGCGAATCCGTCCGGATAGTCGAATTCGAACAATAGATCGGCAATGTCGGACCCCGATTCGTTCCTGTAGTCGAGAATATAGTTAACCGACTGGCCGGGAACGGCGTTCGGCGGAGCAACCAAAGTCAATGAGACCGGCAAAGAAGTTATGGTGGTTGAAATGGACGTTTCTTTCTCGAACTGGGTTCTCAAGTCCCCGGCCTTGAAGTTAAGTCCCGCCTTGGTCGTCTTGATGTTGCCCCGGTCGCCGACCAGAAACGCTTTGAACTCCCTTTCGTCCTTCTGGCCCGGCGAGAGTTTATCTATTTCAAACTCCTGGCTCAAGTCGGAGACAATGGAGCCGTCCTTTATAACCACGGAGTTGTCGGGGTAACTGAACTTAACTTTTATCTCATTCAGGTCGACCCTTGAATTGTTGCCTATGGTCAGCTTGTAAGTCACTTCGTCTCCCACCGAGGCCTGGCTCGGCCCGTCGAGTTTCAGCGCAACACCC
>CAYIUL010000009.1:0-16123 GCA_964366725.1 uncultured Candidatus Saccharibacteria bacterium
GCGAGGGGAGATTTGAACTCCCACGGACTTGCGTCCATACGGCCCTGAACCGTACGTGTCTGCCAGTTCCACCACTCGCCCAAATTAAAATTATTTATAAAAAAGAGGGGTTTTGTGGATTAAGTTAGAGAGTCCAATATCGTAGTAACCGCATTATACATCATACTGATCCTGAAAGCAAGACCTACTCCCAACTGCGCTTCGTCTTCATATACCACTTCTCGATATTCGCGAATCTATCCGATGGCATTGATATGACTTTACTCTCAAAGCCCCTGATGTCTTTGGTCTGGCCGTAAATGTAGTAGGAATTATAAAGGAACACTCCAGGCGCGTCTTCGATTATCAATTTTTGGAATTCATCGTATTTCTGCGCCCGTTCCAACGGGTTGAGTATCTTTCTTGCTTCTTCAAGCAGGGTGTCGGCGGCCTTGTTGCCGTATAGGGCCAGGTTCAATCCGGGGTCGCGTTTTTGGGAAGAATGCCAAAGAGTGAACGGGTCGGGATCGAGGGTCAGCATTTCTCCGAAAAGAAGCATCTGATAGTTCCTCTCTTTGATGGTTCTTTGCAGTTCCGGCGTGGGTAGTATCTCAACTTCAATATTCACTCCCACTTTGGCCCATTGCTCCTTGAGCGTGTTTGCCACGGCAACCAGTTCCGGCCAGGTTGACGTGGTCAGCTTCAGGTTTATTTTTTTACCGTTCAGAAGTTTATTGGCCTGATCGAGGTCGTAGGGGTAGGTTTTGACGTCATTGTTGATATCTAAAACGTTTCCTACCATCGGCGAGGCAACCGATTCGCCCTTGCCTTCCAGTATCTTCGATACCAACTCCCCTTTGTCGGTGGCGTGGTTTAATGCCAGACGGACGTTCTTATCGGTGAGGTCTTTCGACTGGTCCTGGTTGAAGAACACTCCGAAATATCTGGGCATCTTCAGTTCTTGGATACTCAACCTTCTCTTGAATTTGATCTTCTTCAGATTCGGTCCCGAAACAAAAGAGATGTTTTCAATGCTGTTCTTGTTGTAGGCGTCGATCATCGCGTCTTCCGAGTCGAAGAATTTGAATCGGATGTCGTCTATGTGCGGTCTGCCGAGGTAGAACTTCTGATTGGCTTCCAACTCATATTCCCGGACTCTCCCGAGGTCGTCCTTTTTTAACTTGGCGAATTTGTACGGGCCGGAGCCGATGGGCTTCAGGTTCAACTCCGACAAACCGAAATTTACGGGTTTTATATCCTGCCAGGCATGCTTGGGCAGTATTCTGATGGTCAAGTTATTTACAAATTGGGCGTATCTTTCTTTCAGTTTGAATATTATGGTGTAGTCGTTGACCTTGTCTGTCTCCACTCCTTGCCAGTTGACCCTCTGCTGGCTTCCATAGTCGGGGTTTTGGGCGGTTTGGACGGTGAATACGACGTCATCCGCGGTAACCGGCTCGGTGTCGTGCCAGAAGGCGTTGTCGCGGAGGTAGATGGTATAATTCAGCCCGTCGCTGGAAACCTCATATGATTTGGCCAGATCCGGAACAAGCTTTCCTTCCTCGTTGTATTTCATCAGTCCGGAATAAATAAGCGAGGTCAGGTCTCTGTCCGTATCGTTGCTTTGTGAAAGCAGGGGATTGATAAGCCGAGGTTCTCCGACCATGCCTTCAGTGAAAGAACCGCCATTGTCCGGCACGCCCGTCGTGTAGTGGTAAAAAGCGGTGAAGGGGATCGAAATGACCGAACCGAGGATTATCAAGATAAGGGCCAGCACCAAATAGCGCTCTTTATCGGAGAGGATCTTGGGAATGAGGCGTAATTTATTGCGCTCGATGTTCTTAAGGAGGGAGTCCTTGATGCCTTCTTTGTGCTTGGGAACTTCTCCGCCGGCTGGCGGGTCGGACTTTAAACCGAAAAAATCATCGAGCTGGTTACTGTCGTTAAACACAAGTTTTGGATTAATTATCCGACCTAACTAAAGTAAATTCTCGCGACCGATGCAGCTATGAATAGAAGGGCCAAAACAATGGTTGCCCGAAAAATAAACTTTTCCGCGCCTCTTTTGGTGCTGTATTCAAGATTGCTTCCGCCCATAGCGGAACCCAATCCGCTGCCTTTTTGCTGCAGCAAAACACCCGCCACCAAAAGGACGGACAATGCTATCTGGCCATAAGTTAATATTCTTACTAAGTCCATATTATTTGATTACTTTAGTTGTAGCCGAAATAAAAATGTTCACTATCGAGATCATTATGGCTGCCCAAACCAGGGCTGTCAGGTCCCGGACCGTTACGAAGTCAAATACATAGTCAACCGTCCACAACATTAGAGCATTTATGACAATTGTCCAGAGCCCCAAGGTCAGGATTATCAGGGGCATCGATATCACTTTCAATATCGGCTTTATGGCAAAATTCAGTATCCCGAGCAGGACGCCGGCAAGCAGGAACTCCCTTATCCCGCCGTTTATGACAAAGCCGGGAACCAGGTAAGTGGCCACGTATATAGCCAACGAGTTGCCCAAAATCCTTATTAGAAATCCAACCATTTGCTTGACTTAAGCGTAGCATAAACCATCCATTAACTCAACAGAGTTCTTTTGTGCAGTTTGCGGTAGTAGTTGATGGCGAAGCGATGGGCTTCGGCGTCTATATTTTTAATAAGATTACGGACGTTTGAGGGAAGATTAGCCATGCTCACCGGTTTTTCCAAAGTCGTCGAAAATATTTCATATCTCCCCTTAGCCACAGATATTATAGGATTTTTTTTGCCCGATAATTTGATTATCTCTCTTGCTGTATTTAGTTGTCCTTTTCCGCCGTCTATCAATATAAGATCGGGGAATTGCCACTCTGGGTGATTGAACCGCCTTTGAAGCATTTCGCTAAGCATGAAAGTATCGTCAGGGGTCCTTTTACTCCTTATTTTGAATTTGCGGTATTGACTCTTATTGGGGACGCCGTCTTCGAATACCACCATTGAGCCAGTGGCATTCGTGCCCTGGATGTTAGAAATATCGTACCCCTCAATCCGAGTAGGGATTTTTCTCAGTCCCAACACTTTTTTTAAGTCC
Organism: uncultured Candidatus Saccharibacteria bacterium; assembly: GCA_964366725.1. Taxonomy (GTDB): domain Bacteria; phylum Patescibacteriota; class Minisyncoccia; order 2-02-FULL-40-12; family GWA2-44-9; genus JACPAB01. The sequence goes on from CAYIUL010000009.1 coordinate 3,056, forward strand.
GACAATAAACTCAACTTATGATGCTTTGATGTATCATAAGTTTGAATAACTCTGGCATTTTCAAAAATTCTTTTTAGATTCGATATTTTATTTCTCAACTCGATTGCCTTTTCTAATTCGCTCTTTTTGGCCAGTTGTTCCATTTCTTTTTCCAGTTTTTTGACGAGCGATAATCTTTTTCCATTCAGTATTTCCTTAATTGCCGTTATGTTTTTCTTGTAAGTCGTCAGTTGTAGGTTGTTGGTCGTAGGTTTCTTCAGGCAGCAAAAGCCCACGCATTTTCCGATATGATAGTTCAGGCAGAAATTATTATGTGGTTTTTTACAGGTGCAGTAGGGGAAAATCCGTCTTAAGAATTTTAATGTCGATTTCAGCGTCGCGCCATCGGTGAAAGGCCCGATCGCTTCTCCCGCGAACCCTTGCGGCTGATGGGTCAAAAATAATTTAGGAAATTTTTCGGCCTGCCCTGAGCTTGTCGAATGGGAAAAGCCGACATAAAAATACTGCTTATCGTCCCGGAGCATTATATTGAACTGCGGGCGGAAGTCCTTGATAAGCTGGGATTCCAAAATAAGCGCTTCGATATCCGAGTCGGTTTTTTTAAACTCGATTTTTTCCGCCACAGAGAGCATTTTTTGTATCCGAGCATCGTTTGTTCTCAAATATGAACGCAGACGGCTTTTTAAATTTGCCGCCTTTCCTATATACAGAATTTCTTTTCCGCCAGAGGCGGATCCGCCTTTGGCGGAGAATGTATAAATTCCGGGAACCGAAGGCGCGAGAGAAACGGATTTTTTCAGCGAGTCGTTTGTCATTAATAGTCCATTATTATACTATATTTTTAGCTGTTTGATAAGGGGCGGTTAAATGCGAAAAATTCTGCCGTTTCTGTTTCTTTTTGTTTGGGCGGGATGCGGTCCTCCGAAAGACCATCTGTCTGATTATCAAAAGACAAGAACTTATCCTGTCGACGGAAATTTCAGGGAACCCGTCGCATCCGTGGTGATAGAACGCAACGGGCGATTCGATGTCGCAGCCAGTATGGGCTCGGCGTTTCTTGTGGCACCGAAAGAACTCGGTATCTTTGCCACGGCCGACCACGTCATCGAGCTGGATGTTGAATATAAGCTGTTCTTTTGCGGGAAAGTGTATAGAGCCCGAAGGATCATAGATGCCGGAGTTACCGACGTCGGCTTCGTAAGGATCGTCGACGACTTCGACCCTGCCGACTTTCCCGAGCCGTATCCTGTTGGTGATTTGCCCAAGGCCGGGGATGATGTTTTTGTCCGCGGTATCCACATGCACCGCGAAAGCTTACAGAAAAACAAAATCATCCACCGCATTACCGCAATGTACTACGGCATCAAAGAGGTGGAAATTGTTAACAGGAAGCCCGAGACGAAGGAATTTGTCTATGACAACTTACCGGCTAAGGTTTTAAGAGAAGATGATCTCATCGCTTTAATGGAAAGGCCCGATATTGCCGCCGAGACCCTTGAGTATCTGACCAAGAACCACCCCACTCTTATAAAAACCAGGGATGATCACAAAATTTCTTTTGGCGGGCTGAGCGGGGGTCCTACGGTTAACGCAAGAGGAGGGGTAGTAGGTGTTAACGTGGTGGAGCCTGGAGACGAAGGAGGTTATGTTTTAGACCAGGACGGCATTACCTACCGTCCTCGTGTTACCTTGGCGATACTGACTTCGGATGAGATAAAACGAGCGCTAAGCAGGTCGAATATAGGCAGCCGATAACGGCTGCTTTTTAATTGACAGGACCCAAATATTCTTGTAAATTCACAGCAAGTTTTTTGAAAAATAGAGAGTGAAAAATGGAACCAATGACCCGCGAAAGGGTGTTCGATGTGCGAGACCGCATTCTCGCTAACTGCCAGGAGTGGATATTCGGACTCAAAGGAATACAAACACAACTTGTTGACTCCCAATTTATGCGTATTCCTTATACCGACAAGATCACCAGTATAAAGTTATTGGGACAAGCCCACATTCTTTTGCTGGGCGGAACCGGAATTGGAAAGACCGATACCCTGACTGCTCTTTGCAAGAGCATTCGGGCCAAGCATAGTCGAGTTCAGATGACTGAAGATATGATGGTCCCGGATATTACGGGAGGACAGGAACTGCTTAAGAATCTGGACGGTTCTCATAGCGTTGTCTTTGTTCTCGGAGAAATTTTTTGCAATATCTTTTTTGCCGATGAACTTAGCCGAGCTCGCCCAAAGACAGTCAGTGCGATGGTGGAAGCGCTGGAAGAGAGGTCGGTAACCCCGATCAATAAGAATGTGAATTTCGGATCTCATACCAAGCGCATAGAAGCTCTGCCTCTTTTTCCGATTTCCGGGGACATAGAGGACGTGAGCGGCCCAAGATGGTTTTCCGGTATATTTACCCAGAATCCTTTTGGCGAAGAAGAGGGCACGTTTCCAATGCCTCAAGCATTGTGGGACCGGATTACCATCTGTCTGGAAATTCCCCGCCCGTCTTTTGAAGACGAGATAAAGATCCGCGCCCGCAACGTGGTCAATAAAACCATCAAGCCGGTAACCGATCTTTATGAGATGGACGCCGCTTCACAATTTATTTATGACCTGATGAGGATCTCTACTCCGGGAGACGAATATATTACCAGGATTCTTCGCAACACTGATCCTGATCCTAACGTCGAAAAAGATTCGCCTGCTTTGGCAGAATTTGTCAGGACACACATAGAGATCCGTAAGGGTGGTTCTCCTCGCGTAAATTTTCCATTAGAAGCCGCGGCTCGCAACTACGCATTCTTTGCCGGTGATGAAGTGGTGAAACCGGAACACGTAAAAGCCGTCGCGTCATCTGTAATTGCTCATCGTCTTAAGCTCGTTCCAAAGATCAGGCACAAGAAAGACGCCCGCGATGTTTTTGATCAAATTCTCGAAGATACGAAAGTCCCGCTATGGAAATAGCTGATATACTTTCAGAACTGCATGAGCTGGCTGAAGGTCTCCAACAGGGCAAGATACGAAATCTTGCTCTTGGAGAACGAAAAAGCGGGATCACGGGAGATGGGTATGAAAAATATGACATTTCCGAATGGGAGCCGGGAAACCCGTTCAGATCCATTGACTGGCGTCGGACCCTTCTCTACTGGCCTGAAAAAGTAATTAAGACAGACCGAATTGAGACGAAAGGCCTGCCGCTTGTGGCCGCTTTGGATACAACACCGTCCATGCTTGTCAGGTTTGCCGGAGAAGAGAGCAAGTTTCGCTTGATGCTTCGTCTGGCAATTACGCTTGGCTTTTCCAGCATTCGTGAGCATGACCCGATCTGCATGACATCTTTTGGTAATCCTTCGGCTTTCTTTCTTCCGCTTCGATACGGCAAGGGGAACCTCTTCCTCGCCGCCGAAATACTTTTGGAAGACGCCGCGGTATTCTATAAGGCGATGGGCCAAAATAAAATTCAGACCAAGTCGCATGCTTCCGCAATTGATCTTAATGAATGTCTTGCCGACATAATTGCAAGGATAAGAAAGCAAGCTCTTGTCGTTGTGATATCCGACTTCATGGATGCGCTATATCGCGATGCCGGATTGGACGAGGATGTCTTGTCCGGTTTAGTCGCGCGCCATAAGAATAACGTCGTCTTCCTGATACTCGACGACGAAGAAGAATTGTCTTGGACCGGCGGACACGGCACGGTGATGACAAGGAATATCGAGACCGGACGGCTGAAGGAGATCAAGGCAAGCCATGCCGCCCTGATCAGAGCGGAACACGCCGAGAAACAGCTGGCATTCCAGAAACACCTCGAAGGCCTGGGGATCGACTCGCTGGTCCTCTCTTCAAATAATTGGTTCGACCGGTTATCCGAATTTGCCGTCGGCCGGCAGTGATACCCCATTTTTCAATGGGGTTTGTCTTTAATTGCAAAAAACGTCTAAAAGGAATAATCTAGGCGCAAGAACTTTGAAAAGGAAGGGCTATGAATATGAATAAAAGAATGATCTTTTGGACGTTGATTTTCCTCGTTTTTTACTTGCCGAATTGCAAGATTTTTTCCCAAGAACATACCCTAAATACGGAAAGCGAAAAAAACCGGTCAGCCGGGAGTCCAAAGATAAATTCCGAAAAGATCAGCGCCCAGGACTTGCTTAACAGCCCTTTGAACGGGGACTGGCTCATGTATCACGGCGATTATAGCGCGAAGCGTTTTAGTCCATTGAGGCAGATCGATTCGGGTAATGTTCAAGAGTTGGTTCCAAAATGGACCTACCAGATAAATAACGGGAAAAGCAATCTCCGCTCTTCTCCCGTTGTTTTTAAAGGGATTATGTATGTTACCGGTTCCGACGAAGTCCACGCGCTGGACGCGGCTACCGGCACTTGGCTCTGGATATGGAAAGCCCGCAACGAAAAAATAGACAGGATCAACCGGGGGGTTGCCGTATACGGTGATAAGATATTTTTTTCTACAAGCGATTGTTATCTGGTTGCTTTGAACCGATTTTCCGGAAATCTGGTCTGGTCAAAACAATACGCCCAACCATCCCAGGGCTACTATTCGACTATGGCTCCGTTGGTTGTGAATGGGAGGGTAATTTTAGGGATATCAAACCAAAATACCGGCTCGCGAGGTTTTGTCGCCGCTTTTTCCAGTTCTACCGGAAAAGAATTGTGGCGTTTCTGGGCGACTCCGGAAGGTGTGCGAGGCGCTCCCACTTGGATGACAGGAAGTTATGACCCGGGTCTGGACGTTTTGTATTGGGCCGTGGGAAATCTCAAGATTGATTCGAAAATAGAACCGAAAATAACCGCGGTTTATGACAACAGCGTGGTTGCCTTGGGTCCCAAAAACGGAAAGTTGATCTGGGCCACAAGGCTTGGCGATAATATGCCTTATGATTGGTGGGACGCCAACGAACCTTTGGTTCTTGCCGACCTGAAGATGGGGAGAACCATGAAAAAAGTCGTCTTGCAAGCTCATCGCAACGGCATGTTCTTCTTGATAAACCGGGTTAATGGGGAATTACTCCTTTCCAAGCCGTATGTCGAAAAGATAAATTGGTCAAGAAATGATACCTGTCCGTCCATGTGGGGTGCCACGAATTGGATGTCTCCGTCTTTCAGTTCAACAGAAGAACTTTTTTACGTAATGGTTTACGAAGGTTGCATGAACCAACCTAACCGATTTCATGTAAAAGCAATCGAACCCCGTTCCGGCAAGATAGTGTGGGATTATCCGACGGAAGGGTCGAATCTGGCCGCATCCGGGGTTCTTACTACCGCCGGAGGACTAGTTTTCAGCGGAGAGGGTTCGGGACGGATAATTGCCCTGGATGCCAAGAGCGGAAAGAGGGTGTGGGTCTTTGTTGCCGAAAAGACCATGTTCTCCTCACCGATGACATTCATATCGCAAGGAAGACAATTTGTTTCGGTTGTAGCCGGGACAGATGTGCTCACATTCGGTTTGCGCAATGATGGTAAGGGTTTTTAGCGATCAAAAAAAGATCGCTTTTCTTTTTGTAAATTGACGTTTTTTATTCTTTTCTGTATGCTATTTTACATCTAATGTTCTTTTCCAACGAGGGAAATCATGGGCAGGACGGCAGCGAGAGTTTTGTTCTCGGCCTTGGCGGTTTTCGCCCCTGTCCTTTTGTTTGGACAGGATGTCTTTGTATCGTTTATGGTTGAAGGGCCGCGAATTTCCAGGACCGCCTTTACCAACTGGGAAAAGATCGAACTGGCCTACACCGTCCGCTATCTGGACGGGTGCGAGCCGGTATTCGACAACCTGAAGCCCCAACTTATGAATTTCGGAAAGTTGGAACTTGATTCTGAATTCGCCGAAAAAAACGACATCAGGAATAAAAGAAGGTTTGAAAACGAGAACTTTTTCGACATCGTCTACCATCTTCGCTATATGGCTGAAAAAAAGGGCGAGCTGGACATTCTGGGCCCGAAATTCCCATACAGGCAGACTAAACCCGGCAATACTGAGATCGAGTATTTTCCGTCTCAAAACTTTACACTGGTTTATAATACCGTCCTTCCAAAGGGCGCCGACTACGTAAAAGAAGAGCTTGATCTCGGTTCTTATCAAAAGAAGGCCATTGGTTGGAAAGTATTTTCAGCCGCAATCGTTTTGTTCGGGGTATTTGGAAGTTTTGTCCTGGTATTCTTTAAACCGGTTCCGGCGCCTTTGCCCATAAACATTCAAGCGGCAAGCGCTATTCCGGTTGCCGAAAATAAAGCCGATCTGTCAAAAGTTTTCAGCGAGCTTGAGGCGAATATCGCCAAGGGCAACCTGGGAGCTGTTTGCAACGGATTAAGCGATGTAATTCGGGCATATGCTCCGGGCATCAACCCAGGCATGACCAGCAAAGATATGATCAGGCCGATCATTTCCATTCCTCATAATTGGGAACGGGGCCAGCTTCTCAAAGTTCATTCCGCTCTTTGCAATATCGAGGACTATTTGTTTTCAGGCGAAAAAGAGGAAATAGCAAGATACCGCGTATCCGATTTGCCGGCGCTTATTTCCAAACTGAAGCCCTGGCCGATGTACCGGCGCCGTCTGGCGTATCGATTCACCAAGCATTTGAACCGGAGGAGGCCGTGAATATTTTTGATGTGTGGCCTCTCGTCCTGATGTCTCTGAAGGACGCATGGGTTCTGAACTGGGGCGAACTCGTCTACAGGCAGGAAACCCAGGTTATTAGAACCGCTGCGTTTCTCGCAGCGGTCTTTTTTGCAGTCCTGTTAATTAAACGGTGGCGAAACAAGAAGAACCGGGATTGGGGATCGAATTCCCACTATCTTACGGGGCTGGTGATAAATAACCGCCACGGTCATGGTATCACATACAAACTTGTCCGCGGCTTTACCTGGATATTGGTTTTTTCCTCCCTGTGTTTTTTGGGAGTTGCTTTGGCCGATCCCGTAATGGTATTCACCAATACGACGGAACAGATCGAGTCGCGCGAAATAATCTACATCAAAGACGTCTCCGCTTCCAACGGCTTCCATCTTCCGAACAGCAAAGTTGCAAGGGGGGAGCTTGCCAAAGAGACCCTGGACAGGATCGTTCTCAAGAGAAGAGAAAGAATGGACCGGGCGGCCTATATTGTTTTCGGGACTCAGTCGGAAATTTGGTCCGGATTCACTACCAACTACGAGAGTTTGGCTTTTTCCGTGTTGATGTCGCCGATAGCCATTGCTCCGGCAACGGCCCAGGTTATGTGGGGAGAAAACTTTGTCCTTAAGAAGGGACAGTTTGTCGAACATGATAACGGCGGTAAGACCAATCTTCACCTCGGACTGGAGTCGGCTATCTACCTTTTTGACCGTAAAAGCTCTCCAAAAATCGTGGAAGAGTTAAAGAGAGATCCGAACGCCCAAATGAGGTCGGTAGTTATCATTACCGACGGCGCCGCTGACGTCGACCCCGAACCCCAACTGGAAGAGCTTCATAAGATGCGGGTAATTCCGTATCTGGTTTTTATCGACCTTGACCGGACAATTGAGAGAATGCTATTCGGGGAAAATTCGATCCAAGTCAAGCTGCCAGACCGGCTTTTGATGATGATCCGCCGTTATGGCGGGCAGTATTTTCTGGCCAAAGACCGCCAGTCCGTTGACCGCATCAGCGAAGAACTCGATAAACTGCAAAGCATGAAAATAGCCAAGCTCGTGAACACCAAAGAAGAGGATGTTTACTTTATTCCTTTGGCTGTAGCATTCTTATTCGCCATTGCCGCCACAACAGTAAGGTTTCTCTCATTGCTTATGTGGCGCACAGTATAAAGACACCCCCAAGATCGGGGGTTTTACTTTTATTTGAATTTCGCTTAAGCTATTCTCATGTTTTTTAAAAAGTGGAGTTGAACAATGAAACGTTTCACGGTTGGACGCCTTTTGCTGGCAATTCTGCTGGCAGCCGTATTTTCCGTGTTGGGTTTGATCTCATATCAGATCGGCAACTACTACAGTTATAAGGACGCATATAGCGGACATATCGTCCGCCGGGACAAGTCGGCTTCAAGGGATGGTTTGAAAGATCTACAGTTTTTTTATGAGCTGGACTATCTTCCGTCGTATTTATCCAAGGATGCCGATTGCGAGCGCGCCGCTTATTACAATCTGGACAACGATCTTGAAAAAACTATCAATGAGCTTCGCGATAAAAAAAGATTCTGCGCCTCATTCCTAAGAGGCGTTGCCACGTGGCGACAGGCCCAAGCGGAATATGCCAACGCCTTGACTCTTCCCGACAAGACCCCTGTTCAAAAGAAAGACAAGTTAAAACAGCTGAAGCTGGCAGACGAGAAGGCCGCGACTCTTGCCAAAGACGACTTTGAGGCCGCCCTGAAGGCAAATCCCGACCACGCTCCTTCCAGTTGGGATCACGATCTTCTTTCCAATCCTGAAAACAGGGCTATGGCGTTGATGCCGAAACCCGGGAAAATAAAAATACAGCTTGGCCAAAGCGGCGGAGGAAAAACTAACCCGGGTCCCTTGGGGGAAGACGGTAAAGGGGAAGGGAAAAAAAGCAAAGACATAGATACTAACGAAGAGGGTCCGGGCAGGCCCGACGGGAAACCAAAGAAGGTGGGATAAATGTTCGGTTGGGCGCATCAGCAATATTTTAACTTTTTCCCTTTGTGGGTAGCGATTGGCGCGGGAATTATTGTTTTCTTGGCCGCCAAGCGGCTGTTCCGTCCCGCTTACGCCCGGGATTCAAAACAAAAACTGATCGGTCCAGACGTAATATGGCTTTTAAGTTTTGTCCTGGCCGGACTGATGATCGTTGCCCTCGCCGGTCCAAAGACCGATAAGTTCAAGATGGTAAGTTCCCGGGACAACCTCGATATTATTGTTGCCCTTGATACGTCGGCGTCAATGGCGGTGAAAGACATCGCTCCGTCCAGGCACGATGTAATGATGAGAGAAGTTAAGGCCTTTGTAACATCTTCGGCTGTTCGCGGGGGCGACCGCCTGACCATTTTCACTTTCAGTGAAAAATCGAATTGGCGGATGCCTTTATCGCAAGACAAGGACGAGTTCCTGGACAAACTGCTCGAGATAGAACAACCCAAAGACCGCGTGTATTACGACAGGTCGCAGCTTTCCACGTATTTCTCCGGCTTGCTTGATCATATCCCCAAAGCTCTCGATATCTGGGATAATTTCTCTGAATCTTCCTATCCTCGCGTTGTGTTCATGTTCAGCGACGGAGATACTATCGACAGTTCCTTGAATACTTCCCTGGCGGTCCTGGCCAGGAAAGAAATAAAAATTTATGTGATAGGAGTAGGGACGTCCCGGGGCGGTAGCCTTACCATAATGACGCCGGCCGAGAATAACCCCAAGAACTTGGAGCCGGCGCTTATCAGATCTCAATTAAACATGAAAGCCCTGAATCTTATCAAAGATAAAACGGGCGGCAAAAGTTTCGTGCTAAGCAATTCTTCGGATCAAGTCCAAGGTTTTATGGCCGCGGCTCTGGAAGAGAATAGGAAACCGACCCTGACTCTGGCGCGAACCGGAGAGGCCGAGAACTTTTGGCGGGAGTTCCTGGCTATTCCCGCCCTCATTACTGTTTTCTTGATGACCGTGAAATTTGTCAGATATTGAATTGACTTGACGCCCCGCAACCGCGGGGCTATTATTTATTCTAATATCGCGTTCTTTGAGAGGGTATCATGAAAAGGTTCGTTGTTTCGGTGGTTGTTCTGATGGTTATTTCAGGACTTGCCTATTCTTACAACAAGCCGGATACGGCGCCCGTCAGTCAGGCAAATATTACGATCCCTGTTCCAAATGCCGCTGCTGCCGGACATGATCATCAAGCCATGATGGCTGCGGCTAGAGCCCAAGACGACTATGCCCCTGCGCCGGCTCAACATCAGCCAAGCCCGGGTTCCGGATGTTCAAGGCCGGATCCGAAGGATCCGGACAAGGGCGTTGAGCAAGATACGGTTGGCTGCAATTGTGTCCGAAAACTCCCTTGCAATAACGGACGGCCCCAAGAAGACCCGGGAGATCCGGCAGATGGCGGCAAAACCCGCTGCCATAACTGGTGCTATCCGGACCGCTGCGCTTGTCCCAACCCTTGCAAGAACTAAATCTCAAGCAGGAGCCCCTCGTCTGAGGGGCTTTTATTTTGCTTATTTTTCTGTATGTTGGGCTTATGGCGGACTTGCGTAATTCCATGCTGGCCACGCTTGCTTACTACGACATTCTTGATTTCCCCCTGACCCTTTTTGAGATACACAAGTTTCTGATAAATCCGGCCCGTCTTTCCAAAATGCCCGTTCAGGAGCCCATTACTTTGGGACAGATAGACGAAGAGCTTCAGACGCTGGTCAAGCTCGGAACGATCCAAACAAAAAACGGTTTTTATTTTCTTCCCGAGAGAGAGCGGCTTTATGACCTCCGTATCAAAAGAGAGAAGATCTCCGCCGCCAAGTGGAAGAAGTTCTTGAAAACAGCCCGTTGGTTCCAGGCGGTGCCTTATTTGCGCGGCATGCTGGCCTCCGGCTCGATGGCTCTGGGCAACACCGACAACGAGAGCGACTTTGACGTCTTGGCCATCGCCCAGTCTGGCCGGCTCTATACCTGCCGGGTGCTGCTGTCTCTGGCGGCCTCGCTTTTCGGGGCGCGCCGCAAAAGGTTCGACAAGACCGCCCCGGATAAATTCTGCTTCAATCATTATATTACCGACGCGTCGCTGCTTATCCGGCACGAAAGTTTATATAACGCCCAGACCTATATCCACTTGAAGCCGGTTCTTATCGGCGACGACCTTTTCGAGGACTTTTACGCTTCCAATCTTTGGCTGAACAAATACGTTTACAATTTCAGGCCGGCCAATTTATTTATCCGCCGGAGCGTGAAGCCAAGTATCGCATTGCGTTCTATCGCTGTTCTGGGAGAATTTTTTCTGAATAACAAACTGGGCGACTTGCTTGAGACGTTTTTGAAGAAATATCAGCACGACAGGATCAAGTCCAACCCCGTCACGTATGAAAAAGGCGGCAGGATCGTTTTTAACGACGGGGAACTGGAATTTCATCCCTCCTCATTCGAGGCGAAAGCGATCAGCGGATACAACCGGGCATTGGCTAATTTCGGCATTATTCCTCTTGAAGAAGAAAGGGACTCCGGGTTGACAAATTGACTTGACGTTAACCGAAAACGGGCGCACATTTGGAAATAAGAGGTCTTTGAAAACAGGGAACGAAAATGAGAAAGATCAGCCGCCTGTTCGTGGTTCTGGCGTTAATTTTTTCACTCACTCAGGGAATTGCTTTTGCTCAGGTCACTTTAGTCCCCGTTGACCCTCAGGATAAAAAACAGGAAATTCTGGGGTTTCTGGAGGCGCATCCGGAACTTATCACCAAGTTTCACGACCTCATATCGATCTTTTACGGGATCGAAAATACTTATGTTGATGAAAAATCCAAAGAAGAAATTGCGGATCTTGCCATGAAGGGCATGGTCAGCGGCCTGGATCCTTATAGCCGCCTTATGATCGGCCAAGAGGCAATTGATGCGACCAAATCCTTCGGGACGGAAGATAAATATGTCGGCGTGGGAATGTCCATAATGAAGCTTGGGCGGGAATGCGTCATCACCTCTGTGTTTAAAAACTCACCGGCCCAAAAAGCGGGTCTCGAACCGGGCGACTTTATTCTGAAAGTCGATAAGCGCGATGTCTCTGACCTCAGTTCTTCGGAGATCGTGAATATGGTGAAAGGCGACGCGGGGACAGCGGTTTATATAGAAGTAACGTCCAAGCGCTTTCAAAAACCACGAACTTTTCTGTTGACCAGAGCAAATGTGATTTATGCCAGCGTGGACACGACCGATCTCGGTAAGTATGGATATGTAAAGATAAACCACTTTGTTGAAGAAACTCCGAACAGGATTAAGGAAGCATTAGAACAGTTCCGGGATAAAAAAGGCCTTGTTCTGGATTTAAGAGATAATCCTGGAGGTCTCGTTGTCTCGGTTAACGAGATTATCGGGTTTTTTGTCGGCAAGGGGCAAACGACGATTATTACAAAAGGGAGAATGGAGCAGTTCAACGACGAGTTAAAAACCGATGTTGAGAGAAATAAATATCCCGCAAAAGTCGTTGTTTTGGTGAATAACTTCTCGGCTTCGGCATCGGAGATCCTGGCCGGAAACCTCCAGTATTATAAGGTGGCTAAAGTATTGGGCGTCAGGACTTTTGGTAAAGCGGTTGGCCAATCTACCTGGACCGTGGCCTACGACGACAAAGGCAATATCCGACTTTTCCTTGCCTTGACAACCTTCAGATATTTTTTGCCGGACGGCAGAAGTATTTCCGATACTGGTGTTGTTCCGGACGCCGAGGTTGAACAGCCGGAGAACTTCAGGATCTACCAATATGGCACCAAGAAAGACCGTCAGCTCCAGGAAGCTATAAAGTTCCTCAAGAAAAAGTGATCGCCTTGACAGGCGATTTTTTTCGTCTAAAATATACCTATGAAAATAAAGCCATTATCAGGCCACATTCTTATTGAGGCCTTGAGGGAGGAGAAAAAGAAAGGCGGCATAATTCTGCCCGAAACCGTCGAAAAAGAAAGATCGGAAAAGGGCAAAGTTATCGCCGTCGGCGCCGGGCGTCTGGGCAAGGACGGCAAGCGGGTTCCGCTTGAGGTTAAAAAAGGCGACGTGGTGATATTCACCAAATACGGCCCGAATGAAGTAAAGGTCGGCGACAAAGATTATTTGATAGCAAAAGAAGATGATATACTCGCCGTTATAGAATAACGGCGATAAATCCGAAGCACGAAATCCGAAATCCGAAACCGTTTCGAATTTCGAAATTCGAATTTCGAGTTTCCATATAATATGTCAAAACAAATACAATACAAAGAAGAAGCCCGGGAGGCGCTCAAAAGAGGAGTCGATAAGATATCGAATGCGGTAAAGGTTACCCTTGGGCCCAAGGGAAGGAATGTCGTTCTCGACAGGGGATTCGGTTCCCCGACCATAACAAAGGACGGGGTTACCGTAGCCAAAGAGATAGAACTCAAGGACA
>CAYIUL010000010.1:0-3292 GCA_964366725.1 uncultured Candidatus Saccharibacteria bacterium
GTTCAAGACCGTTGCCGGCACGGTTGCCGTGTTCGCCATAGGGTTTATTTTCGTGATCTGGCCTGTTTACGGCATCCATACGCTTAATTACCCGCCCGAAAAACAAAAGACCGACACGACATATTTTCTGGGAAGCTACGGCAACCGCAAATTTGCGGACCCCGTCGTTTGGGCATCGGATAAACCATTCATAAGACCGCTGGCCCACTACGCCACCGGACTGCTGATGGTCAATCAAAGAGCCATCGGCGGGAACACCACTTACTTCCTGGGTGAGATCCGGAATGTTGCCTGGAAACATTACTTCCCTGTCGTTTATTTCATCAAAGAACCGCTGGCTTTCTGGGGCTTGGTCGTGATCGTCCTGCTTTTTCTGGGAGCGCGATACAAACCGAATTTATATAAAACCGGCCACTGGCTGAAAGGTTACTTCCCGGAATTCGCGATGCTTTTGTGGCTGGTAATTTACTGGTATTTAAGCATCACTTCAAATTTGAACATCGGGGTCAGGCATCTTCTTCCGACATACGGTTTTGTGTTTATTATGCTGGCTGGACAACTCGCCAAAATGGGCGAAATAGCGAAAACCAAAAAAAGGATCGTCCGGAGTTCTTTCGCCGCGCTCATCGGTTTTCTTTTCGCCTGGTATCTGGGCGAGAACTTGAGGGTGTATCCTTATTATCTGACTTATTTTAACGAAACGGCGGGTGGGCCTAAAAGCGGATATGTTTACGTGGTTGACTCCAACATTGACTGGGGACAGGATGCCAAACGCCTGGCCGACTGGGTGGACGCCAAGGGAATCCAAAAGATAAGTTTGGATTATTTCGGCTGGGCTGATGCCGGCTATTACTTGGGAGAGAAATATTTTTGGATAAATGCCGGAAGATACAAAAACGCCCGGGAATTCCTTGCGGACAACCCCGGGGGCGGTTATATTGCCGTTTCTAAAAGCTACTATATGGGCTCAAGAGAGAAAGAAGAAACGAGCTATTCCTGGCTTGATGTCTACGCCCCGATAGCGGATATTGGTAACTCCATATTTGTTTGGTATATAGACAAATAAAAAAGCTCCGTAGGAAGCTGTGCGCGTCTGACTGACGCTCGCGTTTTTAAACGCACAGCTCCCACGGAGTGGCTTATGGGGTCCTCGGCCCCAGGCCCTTTGAAAAACATCCCGCACAACGCGACCTCCCTTCACTTCGGTGACTGGAGGAAAGAACATGCGAGGCGCTTGCCTGCATGAGAGGTTGCCCGCGGTGGGCTTGAACCATGGCCCCACGCCCGTGGGAACGCCATGCCGGACCTCCAGTTCCGGTTCAGAGTGGTCACGCCATTCGGTCCCCGTTTTACCGGTGGGTTATACGGTGCCCTCACCCTGGACCTATTGACCACCAGCACCAACTCATGGCTGGCGTGACCATCTTTTTGGCCCTAGGTAGAGCCCGAAAAAAACCAGCAAATTACTATACTCGAGAGAGCGACTCCTAACATATAGATATCCCTATCCTTTTCGGCCAAATTTTTCTTGCTTGAATGCCTGGATATTGATGAATAATGACGATTTTGCTGATTTTTTTCGGGCCCCTTACGGGACCCGACAATGTAAGGAACTTACGGTATTATAAGTATAGCAGAGTCCCATTTAAAAGTCAAGTGTTGTAATGGAGTTTAGGGTGCAAAGTAGACCCTGTCTTCTATTCTTAGGTCTATATACTGGGGGTTGAAGTTAACGTCCTTTGCTTTTTCTTCCAAAAATATCTTCAAAATCTCGAGTTGGTTTTTAATGTTCGGGCCCAGAGAAAAAACGATGTAAAAACTTTTATCCGTATAGACCTCGAACTCATCGAAAGATCCCTCGGGAATGACGACTGACCTTATCGTCGGTTGAGACATATTCGACGCAACCTCGCTGACGGCCTCAAAAAAATCTTTATCAATATCGAAGCCGTCCCTTTGTCTTTTGTCCTCAACCGTCAGCAAGAGAAAGCCGGAAGACCTCACGGCCGGACCCCAGGTTTGCATCTCTTCGTCGAAGTATCGGCATTCCGGACCCGAACACCAGATCCCGGCGGGTTTCCTCTCCGAGATATCAATGGCCAGTTGGTGAGGAGGTTTCTTCCCGACCCGGACGGTTTTTAACACCTGATTTAGGGAAAGCAAACTCGCCTCCAGACCGTTGCCGTCAAAGAAGAAAATGTTCCTTTGGGGATGTATGTATCCGAATTTTTCATGGCCGAACTGCTTATTCACTTCGACCATGACAATATCCCTATCGAATGTCTCAAGGCCATTGATGGTGATGTCTTTTATCTCGAGCTTATCCGTAAAAAACAGAAAATATATCCCCCCGCCGACAAGGGCAACGAACCCGAAAACAAATCCCGAGAGCTTCAAAATAAAAAACAGGCGATTTCTTCTCGCCAGTTCATCGCGATAACTCAACTTTTTTACATCGTATGCTTTCATTTAACCTCCTTAAGTCCGCCCATGTATTTGCGAAGAACCTTTGGCACTTCGACTGTCCCTTTATTGGTCTGGTAATTTTCCATTATCGCGATAATGGTCCTGCCGATGGCGATTGCGGTAGCGTCATTCATGTGGACGAATTCCGAACCGCCTTGGCGTTTTACTTTCGTTCCGAGGCGTCTTGCCTGATAATCGGTCATCAGGTCGGCGGTGTGGGTTTCGCGATACCTGTTCTGTCCGGGCATCCACATTTCTATGTCTATCTGCCGAGCGTCAGGCCCGCCCATATCGCCGGTACAGATGGTCACGACTTGGTAAGGTATGTTCAGTGACTGGACCAAATGTTCCTGAATAGCCACGAAAAAGTCCTGCTCCTTGACCGAGTCCTCGGGAAGGCAGAACGATTCCATTTCCAGTTTGTCGAATTGATGGAGCCGCAGAATTCCTTTCATGTCTTTTCCGTATGAGCCCGCTTCTCTTCGGAACGCGGTCGAATAACCGATATATCTGACCGGCAGATCTTCCTCTTTGAATGTCTCACCCATATGCATCGCGCCAAGAGTATGCTCGGCGCTGCCGACCAGAAAAACATCGTCGCTCGGGATATAGTATCTCTCTTCCTTCGGTTCCAGACGGGCCATTTTCTGGAACACATCGGGCCTTATCAGAACCGGCGGTATCACGGGAATAAAAGGCGTTGGTTTTATGTCCAAGCCGGCTTTCTTAATTATTTTCTTAAGCGCCTTCCCGTCTGTAAAAATGGACAAGGCGTGCTGGATAAGCGCAAATTGCATCAAAGCCAGCGGGCCCTTGAGATACGTGA
>CAYIUL010000010.1:3302-14982 GCA_964366725.1 uncultured Candidatus Saccharibacteria bacterium
ATACGTGAAGCTGGCCCCCGACACTTGGGATTCCCGTTCATTGTCAATTACGCCCAGTTTTTCTCCGAGTTCCCAATGCTCTCTCGGCTCGAAGTCGAATTTTTTCGGTTCTCCCCATTGCCTTACGACCTTATTCTCCGATTCGTCCCGGCCGACGGGGGTATCGTCGGTGGGAATATTCGGCGCCATAGCCATCAGCCCGTTGAATTCTTCTTCCACACAGGATAACTCATCGACTACAAGCTTTATCTTTTCCTTTAGGGCTTTCAGCTCTTCCAGGTCTTTTGGCGACTGCGGTCCTTTGCTCCGCTTGTTTTGCTCCGCTTTCATTGACTCCGACTCGCCCAGAAGATGCCGGCGCCTTTCATCGGCAGCCAAAAGTTTGTCCAGATCCAAATTAACCTTTTTGTTTTTTATCGCCTCTTTTACCACTCCCGGATTTTGGCGGATGAATTTGATATCCAACATATTATTTTGGGCGCATTAACGGGAAAAACACGGTTTCCCTGACCGGCCTGTCCATCAGAAAAGCGAATAATCTCTCGGAATAAGCAAACCCGGCGGTAGGCGGCATTCCGTATTCCAGCGCTTCCACAAAGTCCTCATCCATTCTTTGGGCTTCTTTGTCTCCGGCCTCGCGTAATTTAGCCTGCTCTTCAAATCTTTCCATTTGATCCAACGGGTCGTTAAGTTCTGAGAACCCCTTGCCAAGCTCCGAGCCGCAAGCCACAACCTGAAAACGCTCAACCTTGCCGGGATCGGCAGACGATCTTTTCGCCAACGGTTCGATATCAACCGGCGGCAGGACCAGAAATCCCGGCTCCCACAACTCCGGCCGTACTTTCTTTTTGAATATCACGTCTATCAACCTGCCCCGGCCGACATGAAGCGATGTGTCTATCCCCTCTTCTTCCGCGTATTTTTTCAAATCCTTTTCACCGGTATCCGCCAAATCAAGGCCGGTGTATTTGTTAAACTCATCAAAATAATCATATCTCTTCCACTTGCCGTCCCAGTTCACGTTTTTACCGCGGTATTCGTGCGAAAGCGTTCCCAGTGTTTCTTTAATTACGTTCTTTATCAGCCGTTCCGCAAGCTCCATTAATTTTTTATGGTCGTAGTAAGCCCAATACATTTCCATCTGGGTGTAGTCCTGAAGATGCTCGCGATCCATGCCTTCATTGCGGAATATTCTCCCTATCTCAAAGACCTTCTCGAATCCAGCCACAATGAGCCGTTTCAAATGAAGTTCCGGGGCAATTCTTAAATAAAGGTCGATGTTCAAAGCGTTAAGGTGGGTTTTGAACGGCTCGGCATCGGCTCCGCCGGGGATCTGTTCCAAAACCGGGGTATCAACTTCCAGTCCGCCTTCTTTCAATAAAAATTCTCTTGTCGCCTGCCAGAAACGCGACTTTTTGATAAACAACTCCTTTTCGTCCGGATTCATTATGAAATCCAGATACCTCTTGCGGAGCCGCTCCTCCACATCTTCCAAACCGTGCCACTTTTCAGGCAAAGGCATAAGGGTTTTGGCAAGCACTTTCCACTCTCCCTCTCTTACTTCAACGCTTTTCTCGCCTGTTTTTGTTTCAACTAAGTTTGTGTGAAGGAGTCCGCCTACTTCAATAAAATCACCTATATCAATTAATTCGCTGAACACTCTAAAATCGTTATCTCCAACAATATTTTTCTTAACATAAATCTGAATTTTCCCGCTTTCGTCGTGTATATCCAAAAATATTGAACCACCGTGTTCGCGTCGCGCCATAACCCTGCCGACTAAAATAATGCCTGGTTTGTTGGACCGATATGACTCCTCGGTCCAGTTATTTAATATCTCTGAAATCTTATGAGTCCTCTTTGACTCGGCTGGATAAGGGTCAACGCCCATCTTCCGGAGCTCTTTTGCTTTCTCTATTTTTGTATTGCGTATGTCGTCAAGTGCCATGTTATAAATCTTACAACAAAAAAACTGCCCCGCAAAGGGCAGTTTTTCACGTTCTATTTTATTTCGAGTATCTTATATTCCACTGCACCCTTAGGGGTTTTCACTTCGATTTTTTCCCCCTTCTTCCGGCCCAGAAATGCCTTACCCAGAGGCGATTCATTGGAGATGAACCCTTTGATGGGGTCTGACTCAGCGGCGCCGACGATAACAAAATTTTGAGCTCCTTTGGGAGAGTCGACTTTGACGCTTGAGCCGACATTCACGACTCCGCCGCCGTTAGTTGCGCTGATGACCACGGCATTTTCAAGCGTGGCTTTAATCTCCTCTATTCTGCCTTCGTTGGCGGCTTGCGCCTCTCTTGCCGCGTCGAAAGCGGCATTCTCCGAAATATCCCCTTCTTCTTTTGCTTCTTTTATTCTTCTGGCGATCTCGGGCCTCAGAACAGAGGTTCTTTCCTCCAGTTCGTTCTTCAACTTTTCAAGGCCTTCCTTGCTGAAATATTGATTATCCATGTTTTACTAAAATATATGAAAGTAAATGATACGCCTGTCTATTGTGTTTGTAAAGTAGCGCGTTCGAAATACCACTTCAGCACATGGTCGGCCACTACGGTAGCCGCTCCCTGGTTGGATGACGCGCCCTCCACAAGCACGGTGATGGCTATCTCCGGATCATCAAATGGGGCAAAAGCGGCAAACAAGGCGTTAATGCTTCGACCCTTTATGACCTCGGCTGTGCCGGTTTTCGCTCCAACTCTGACAGGCAGATTTTGCAGCAGCTTGGCCGTGCCGGAAATAACCGTCTCCTCCATATCGCTTTTTATCTCGGAAACCGCGTCGGGCGTGAAGGGAAGCCGGAAAAGCTGCTCTTTCTGAAATATCCGGATGTCGTTTTTATTGTCATCCACAACCCTCTGGGCGACTTGGGGCTTATATACGGTACCGCCGTTGGCTATGCCCGATATGTAAGAATTTAACCATAAAGGCGTAACCAGAAGATCTCCTTGGCCTATCGAAATATTGTATGTATCTCCCTGATACCACGGCTCGCCGCGTTTCTTTTCTTTCCAGTCGGGAGTCGGCACAAAGCCGCTGACTTCGCCCGGCAGATCGATGCCCAAAATCTTGTCGGCCCAGGACGACATCAGGTATTTGGCGATGCGTTCTATGCCCAGTCCCCGGACATTGCCAAAACCGCCTCCGGCGATAAAGAAATACACGTTGCACGAATCGGCAATGGCCCGGCGCAAATTGAATAATCCGGTGTCTTCCCGCCAGTTCTTGAAAACAGACGGCGAATCGGGATCGAACGGGTTGGGTACGACCAAACGGATACAATCCCGGATAACGTCCTGCGGGGTAAAAATATGCTCTTCCAGCGTCATCAAACCCATGAACGGCTTAATGGTTGAGCCCGGATTGTAAAGGCCGCTGATGACGCGGTTGAACAGCGGCCGGGATTTGTTGTCGAATAAATTTTTAAAGTCCTTTTCAGACAAGCCGGAGACAAAAAGGTTATTGTCGAAAGACGGAAAACTTACCATGGCCAAAACTTGTCCGTTGGCCGGATTCTGGATCACTGCCGCCCCTCGGGATAAATTTGCCCCGGCAAGCGCGCCGTAAAGCTCGTTATAAAGCTTCTTCTGAAGGTCATAATCAATATTCAGAACCAAATTCTTGCCCGGGACGGGATCGATCGAGTTCTTGTCCTGACGCTCCGGTCGAGGATCCTCGATGGCTTTGCCATCGGGACTGAAGAATATTTTTCCGTGTTCCCCTCTCAACAGCTCTTCGTATTGAAGCTCAACGCCGAGCCGTCCGATAGTGTCGGTGGGATTGTAATAATCCTTGTTCAGGTCCGCGACATTTACCTTACCGACATAGCCCAAGATCGATGAGAACTGGTGGCCATCGACATAATAACGATTGGTATCCGGAACCACGTAAAAACCTTTCGGATTTAAATATCTAAGCTCCAGAACCTGGTTTTTGTTCAACTCTTTGGCCGCGAAAAAAATGGAGCTTTTTTTGGAGTTCTCAGCCGTTAAAAGATCGAATTGTTCTCTGGGAACTCCCAGAATATCGGCTATCTTGTCCACTTGGGCATTGTCCTTGCCCTCCCTGACCTCTTTGGAAATGACCAGAAGGTCGAAACCGGCCAAATTCTTTACTAAGGCCTGTCCAAGCCGGTCGAAAATAATGCCCCTCGGAGGCGGGATAAAAAAGTTGACCGTTCTGTTATCGAGGGCCAGGCGGGCATACTCTTCATATTCGGAGACGGCGATCTTAAAAGAAAAGGCGAATATCACGCCGAACAAGAGAAGCGCCGAAAAAAAAGTGAACCGAAAGGCGGCATGAGGTATCGGCTTTTCAAGGTCGGAGTGCTCGCTTCCGGAATCAATGAGGGTTTCTTCCGGGGTCACCCATTCGTCGGTATTCAGTGAAATTTTGTATTCTTTTTTAAAATTTAGCATGATCGTTTCGAACTTCTACCCGGTCGAAAATAAAAAAGCACAGCGAGAATCCGGCGAATGCCGTAACGGCTACCGCGAAACCATTATGCCAAAATACGAGCCATAAACCAAAGCTTAGAATTGCCGCTCCGGCATACCTTTTTACGCTGAAGAACGAGGAAATAAAAAAATACGCCAAAGCCGCGGCCAGAAACAAAAGCATCAAGCTTCCCGGCTGAAGCTTCCAAAAAAGTTCCAAAAAAAGAGAGCTCCCGGACCCGATCCATAAAACCGGAATTGTGACGCCCCAGTTCAAGAGCATCGCCAAAATAAAAACCGACGCCAGCACGCCCTCCCGAAAACCGAATACGCCGGGCAGAAAAATACCGTCCAGTAAAAGCAGCGCCCCAAAAACCAAAACTAAAACAAAAATAACTTTATTGGCCATCAATTTTTCTTTAAGACCAAAACGCTCCCGAGACGTTGGTTTCCGGCAGCCGGTTCAACACGGACTTTTTTGAACATCCGTGATTCGTTAACCTCGACGTGAACGACCGAACCGACCAGAAGCGCGGGCGGAAACATATCGTCACCGGTAGAAATCAAAACATCCCCCTCTTTTATCTCATCTTCTTTGGCGATAAGGTCCAGATCCATTCCTTCCCGGTAAGCGCCTTTGGCGATACCCGCGGTAACGGAACCCAAAACTCTGGCGGTTATCTTAAATTTTGGATCGAAAACAAATAGAATGCGGGAAAAGTTATCGGACACTTCTTCGACAACCCCCACCAGGGCTTTTTGTTCGGTGATCACGACATCGTCCTTTTTAACGCCGTCCCCGGCGCCTTTGTTAAGCAGGACGTTATAACCATTGGGTCCAAGGTTAACGTTGAATACGTGGGCGTAAATAACGTCACGGCCCGTCTCCTTCTCCATATCCAGAGCCCTTCTCAAAAAATCGTTCTCCTGTTCAAGAACATCCAGCTTGACGAGACGGGAAAGCAAGTCCAGATTCTCCCGTTTCAGGTTATCGTTCTCGTCGGCCAAACTTCGGAACCGGAGCAATTCACCGGTAAATTTATTGAACGCCTCTAATTTTCCGAACAGAGCCGCCAGTGAGTTGACCGCAAAACTTGGAACAGTCCGCAATCGGCCGACCGGGGTGTATTTTCCGAGAAAGAAAATAACAAAAGCCGCCAAAAGAAAAAAAATGACGGATTTAAGCGGCGTTCTCTTCATTGATTATTTTAAAAACTCTAAATGTAGTCCTCTTTCTGGGTAGCGACCAGGACCGACTTTAACTGGTCGATATTTTCAAGAACGAATCCGCAGCCGCGCGCTACCGCCGTCAGAGGGTCGTCAACTATTTTTACGAAGAGCTTGGTTTCGTGGGCGATGAGCTTGTCCAGCCCTTTCAACAGCGCTCCTCCTCCGGCAATGAAGATATGCCTGTTTATCAAGTCGGCGGTAAGTTCGGGCGGTGTCTCTTCGATGGTGCTTTTAACCGCTTCGACGATGCTTTTTACGGAACGAGTAATGGCTTCTCTTATCTCTTCCGAAGTGACGGTTATCTCTTTAGGCAATCCGGAAACAAGGTCGCGCCCTCTGACACGGCCTTCCTCTTCCTCGTCGGATTGATAAGCCGAACCGAGAGTTAATTTAAGATTCTCCGCGGTCGCTTCGCCGATAAGTAGGTTTCTTTCCTCACGCAGATGCCTGATGATGTCCTCATTCAGCTTGTCGCCGGCTATCCTTAAGGAACGCGATGCTATCACTCCGCCCATGGATATCACCGCCACTTCGGTCGTGCCTCCCCCGATGTCGACGATAACGTTGGCAACGGCTTCCTGAATAGGAAGACGGGCCCCGACCGCGGCCGCCATCGGCTCTTCTATTAAATAAACTTCTCTTGCTCCGGCATTGTATGTCGCGTCCTCTACCGCTCGCTTCTCGACTTCCGTAACTCCGGAAGGAACTCCAACCACGACCCTGGGTCTGGGAAGAAGGGTAAAGCTTTCCTGATGGACTTTATCGATAAAATACTTGAGCATTTGTTCGGTTACTTCGAAATCCGAAACGACACCGTTAACGAGCGGCCGCGAGACCGTTATGTATCCGGGGGTGCGTCCGACCATGACCTTGGCCTCCTTGCCTATGGCAAGAATTTTTCCCGTCTTCTGGTTCACCGCCACGATAGACGGCTCATTGATAACAATGCCTTTGCCGCGAACATAAACCAGAGTGTTGGCAGTGCCCAGATCAATACCGATATCCTTAGACCAATAGCCAAATAACTTGTTTAGCATATTATTGATACAATACCATACCAAAATTCATATCAACAATCAAAAAAATTAAAGCGAAACTTGACAAATCTTCCCCTAGACGGCACAATAATAAACAATCGATAAGTAAAAGGAGGCGGTAAATTGGCTAAGAAGAGAGTTCTTTTGAAGATCAGCGGGGAGACCTTCGGCAGACCGGGCAAGCCGTATGACCGCGAGGGTCCGGCTTTTATCGCCGGAGAGATCAAGTCGGTCTCCGAAACGCACGAACTGGTCATCGTGACCGGAGGCGGGAACATTGTCCGCGGCAGCCAGCTGAAAAAAGAATTTTTCGGCAGGAATACCATGACCGCCGACTGGATGGGGATGATGGCGGTAGTGATGAACGCCATCGCTCTGCAGGATTTTCTGGAGAGCGAGTATGGCCTGGATACCAGAGTGATGAGCGCTCTGGAAGTGAACAAGGTCTGCGAACCGTATTACTACAAGAAAGCCGTCAGCCACTTGAGGAAAGGACGGATCGTAATACTGGCGGGAGGCATCGGCACACCGAACTTCTCAACCGACACGACAATGGTCCAGCGCGCATCCGAGCTCGACATCGAGCTGGCCCTGAAAGGAACCAAGGTCGACGGCATCTACGACAAGGACCCGAAAAAGCACGCTGACGCGAAGCTTATCAAAAAAATAAGCCATATGGGCTTCTTGAAGAGGCGCTTAGCCGTTGTGGACGCAACAGCAGTGACCCAGGCAATGAACCTGGGCGTAGAGATACGGATATTCAACTTTTTTCACAAGGGCAATTTGATGAAGGCCCTAGTCGGGATTACTGGCTCGGTCATCCGCTGACAGCCACAACCTTACCAAGAGGCACAAGTTCTGCCTCTTTTTTGTTTCTCATTTTTATTTCCGCGGAATTTTTATCTAATGTCTTTTTGCTAACTACTACCCTGACCGGACAGCCGATGAGATCGGCATCGGCGAATTTCTCTCCGGCGCTTTTGTCGTCCCTGTCGTCGTAGAGAACTTCGATTCCTTCGGCGGTCAGGTCGCGATATAATTTTTCCGACTCCTCGTCCGTCCCGTCAAGCGAGATCAAATGAATTTTATACGGCGCGATGCTTTCGGGCCAGACGATACCCATAGCGTCGTTGCTTGTCTCGACAACCGCAGCCATCAGTCGGCTTACACCGATGCCGTATGCTCCCGATAACACCGGGAACTGGGCCCCTTTTTCGTCGGTAAAATATAAACCGAGTTTCTCGGAATACTTCGGCCCGTATTTGAAAATGTTTCCGACTTCAATGGACTTCCTTTCAACCACTTTCCCCGCCGCTTGCCCTGAACTTGTTGAAGGGCACCTCGGACACGTATCGCCTTTTCCGAGTTTTGAGATTTCTACATTCTCCGCGTATTCGCATTCGGAGCAGAGCATTATCTTGTCTTCACCAACTTCAGACAAGACCTGAAACTCGTGGGTGAAATTCCCGGTGAACATTCCTCCTCCGGCAAGAGTATAAATTGCCTTCAACCCGCAACGCTCGAATATCTTGAAATACGCGTCTTTGACCTTTTCGTAATAATTCGCGAGGTCGGCATCGGAAGTATGAAAGCTATAGAGGTCCTTCATCATAAATTCCTTTCCGCGCAATAGGCCGGATTTGGCCCTCGGCTCGTTCCTGAATTTGGTCTGTATCTGATACGCGGAAAACGGCAGATCTTTGTATGAACTCACGTATTTAGAAGCGATGGCGGTGAGGACTTCTTCATGAGACCAGCCCATCACGAAATTTGCTTCTTTATCATCCTTGCCCTTGGCAAAAAATCCGACATCCAAGTTCCAACGTCCGGTCGGCTCCATGTATTTTTTCTCTATCATTGTCGGCATGAACATTTCCTGTCCGCCGATGGCGTTCATTTCCTCACGGATGATATTTTTTATCTTATGCATCACCCTGAAACCCAGAGGAAGATAGGAATAGACGCCTGCGGAGTTTTTGTAAACAAATCCTCCGCGTATGAGCAGTTGGGCGTTAATGGCCAGTTCATCGGCCGGAGCTTCTCTAAGTGTTTTTGTAAAAAGTTGAGATAACCTCATTAGAATAATCTTACTATGTCTTTTACCGTAACGTAAACCATCAAAGCCAATAAGAGGGCAAAACCGACCGTATTGATGGCTTGTTCTATTTTTTTATTGACCGGGCTGCCTTTCAGTTTTTCGGCGATTATCAGAACCGCTCTTCCGCCGTCCAAAGCCGGGAACGGAATTATATTGAGGATGGCAAGGTTTATGGAAATTAAAGCCGTGAATTGCATTAGATAATTAAGGCCTATTCGCGCGGCTTGGCCGGTCAGGTTGGCAATGCCGATAGGACCCGATACGTCGGCAATGAGTTTTCCTTTCAAAAGAAGCGTCTTGAACAGCATCCAATAACCGATAATAGTATTGAAGGCAATAATAACGGCATCATAAACCCCTCGCCAGACGGCTTCGTACCAGGGATAAGAAACAACACCGGTCAAAGCAAGCGATACGCCTAAGGCGCCCTGCCCCTGCGGAGGGTCTTTGCGAGGAGTTATCTCCCTCTCGATCGGCTCGCCGTTCCTTTCCACAAGCAAGGTGATCGGTCTTCCGGCATTTTGTTTTATCAGATACTGGGTTTCTTCAACGGTGCCGACAACCGTAGTTTGCCCGCCGACACGAAATCCTTTTATTTCATCCAGCAGCCGCAGGCCCACCTCTTCAGCCGGACTATTTTCGGCTATCTGAATTATTTGTATTTGCTTGTCCTGCGCCAATACCGCCGTTTGCGCGTCGATGAGGCCTATCCGCAAGCCCAGAAAATTTACGATCATCAGCAGGAATACGGCTAAAAGAAAATTCATCGTCACGCCGGCCACGATAACTTTAAGTTTGGCGCCGAATGATTTTGAGGAGAAACTTCCCGGATCGTTCCGGTGTTCGCCTTCTTCTCCAAGAATTTTTACGAATCCCCCGAAAGGTATGAGGTTTATCGAATATGTCGTCTCGCCTTTTTTCTTGCCCCAAAGACGGGGCGGAAACCCGAAACCGAATTCTTCCACCTTCATCCCCGCTCTTTTGGCAAAAATAAAATGCCCGAACTCGTGGACAAATATCAGGACACCGAGAACAATGACAAAAATAATTGCTGTTAGCATCAATTAGACATTAACTCTTGCTCTTTTTTCTTGGCCATCTCGTCCAGTTTTTTATTCAGGTCGTCCATTATTTTCTGCAATTCGTCTTTTGTTTTGAACATATCGTCATCGCGGGCTTTCTTTTCTTTTATCTCGTTCTGGACCTTCTTGATGATATCTTCCCTTATCTGGCGGGCGCGGATACGGGATTCTTCAACTTTCTGATGAAGCAGTTTTATAAATTCTTTTCTTCTCTCTTCGGTCAGCGCGGGAATGGTCAGCCGGACTCCGCTGGAATCGCTCATCGGGTTCAGCCCAAGGGAACTTTCTTTGATGGCTTTTTCCAAAAGCGGAATAACGCTTTTATCCCATGGCTGGATGAATATAACCCGTGGCTCGGGCGTGGTGATTGTCGCAAGCTCTTTTATTCTCACTCTCGAGCCCATGTAATCGAGCTGGATATCTTCCACCATCGAAGAATGCGCCCGGCCGGTCCTTATGCCGGCAACCTCGCCTTTGGTATGTTCTATAATCCCGTCAAAATCCTTTTTCCTCTGGTTAATAAGGTCTTTATACATAAGTTCAATGTAAAAATTATAGCACCTCGTAATTAAAACTCAAATTTTAAAGGCCTCATTTTTGAGGCCTGGTTACCGGCGCGAGTTCCCTGAAGCCGGCCGAGAAAGATTCCACAAATTCCCGTATCTTGCTTTTGCCGGGGGGGCAGAGGGACGACAGCTGAAAAATAAGCCGCTATCGCCAGCTCCAGAGGAAAAAAGTGGTGGATGATCTTAAACAGGAGAACCCCTGACCTGTCCAGAAAGAACACTTGGTAAGAAAGAAGAATCCCCACCATAAAGAGAAGTAGCAACAGCATTCGAAACCCCCTATCGTGTGCCGGTAGAATGTCTGTTGCCATAGTCCTTGTTCCGGAAAAAAGTCTCTGGTCTGCCTTATCCA
Source organism: uncultured Candidatus Saccharibacteria bacterium (assembly GCA_964366725.1). Taxonomy (GTDB): domain Bacteria; phylum Patescibacteriota; class Minisyncoccia; order 2-02-FULL-40-12; family GWA2-44-9; genus JACPAB01. The sequence continues at coordinate 14,107 of CAYIUL010000010.1, forward strand.
CTCTATGAACGTCCCAGGCAAGTACCGAGACCATGAGCATCCCGACAGCGACTTGGGCCACTGAAGCAAGGTGAGCACCCAAGAACCCGAACCAATAGTTCATGGTGCACAGGGCGACGCCCGTCATGGAAACCAAGATGAATATTTTGGCCAGGAAGAAATTTGTCCTTCCTGTAAGGGTCTGGAATTTGTGGCTCGCTTTTGTAAAGAGCGCGAGGATCCTTTCGTCTAACCGGGCGGTAAACTCTGTAAGCTTCAACCGAACACCTCCCCTCAAAAGGCCGAAAGATTACCATAATATAGAACGATTTATGGGTCAGGTCAAGTTAAAGATTGATGAGAAAATTCTCTATCGCCAGGCGGTGGTTGTATTGCGGCTGGGAAACAAGGTAGTTCAATCGCAAAAGTCCCTTTAGGACTTTGGTGTTGCGGTTGCCTTTAGAGTGGAGCCAGTGGATGAGGCCGACAACAAGTTTTTGATAGTCCCCCTCTTTATATAACTTCTCGGCGTATTTCAATCTTGCCGGAATTCCAAGTTTTGCCGATTTTACGAACTCGTTTATGGCCTTGGTGGTCTCTTTGTCCAACTCTTTTTTGCTTGAGGCCAGGAATCTAACAGTTTCGCATCGCGACAAAATAGTGGGTAATATCCGTCCCGGTTTGGAGCTGATGAGAATTATGACCGTGAACGGAGACGGTTCTTCCAGCATTTTCAGAAAAGCGTTGGACGCTTCGGCCTCCAGCCGGTCGGCGTCATTAACAACCACGAATTTATAGGGGCCGTGATAGGGCTTTAAAGACAGGTATTTCTTGAGGTTCCGGATATCGTCAATGTATATTTTCGTTTCATCTTCTTCAACGCGCGGGGTAAGAAGT
>CAYIUL010000011.1:0-14858 GCA_964366725.1 uncultured Candidatus Saccharibacteria bacterium
ATTCGTTCAGTTTCCGCTCGAAAAAAGTTCGCGCAAAGTGTATAATTACAGCACAGAGAACAAAACAGCCTTAATTAAGGCTGTTTTGTTGTGAACTTTCAAATCCTCCAAGCGAATGTTAAAATAATTGCCGAAATGGATTTATTCCTGCCTATAGAAAAACTTAAGAACGTGGGGGCGCGCAACCTGCCGCGGCTCAACAAGTTGGGGATCAAAACCCTGAAAGACCTCCTTTGGCACTTCCCTGTCCGTTACGAGGATTACACCCGTCTCGTTCCAATCATAGACGTGCAGGCCGGAGAAAAAGTCAACATCCAGGGAGAAGGACTGAAAATAGTCAACAAACGGCTTTTTCCGAGAAGGATGTTTGTCACCCAAGCGCTCATAAAAGACGAGTCCGGAGCGATGAATGCCGTTTGGTTCAACCAACCCTATATCGCCAACTCTTTACAGGAAGGGACGTTCGTAAGCTTGGCCGGAAAAGCGAACCTCGACAAGCACGGCCTTTACCTTTCGAGTCCGACTTATGAGAAGATCGATGAATCGGATTTCGAAATAAAAAAGACGAACCTGACCCACACGGGCGGGTTGATACCGATATATCCCGAGACCGACGGCATAACTTCCAAATACCTGCGGTTCCTGATCAAGCCGCTCTTGAAAAACATTGCGATACCTGAGCTCCTGCCGGAACCGTTGCTTCAAAAATATAATTTTCCCGCGCTTCAGGAAGCGCTCCTTAAGATCCATTACCCCTTGAGTTTGGACGAAGCCGACAGAGCCAAAGAGCGCCTGGCATTCGACGACCTGCTTATGTTCCAGCTGAAAGCCGTGCTCGAGAGAAGAAAAATAAACCAGTTGAAGTCGGCTCCCGTAAAATTCGATCAGGAGTTCATTCAGAATTTCGTGTCCAAACTACCTTTCAAGCTTACCAAAGACCAAAAGATAGCGGCTTGGGAAATATTGAAAGACCTCCAAAAGAAATACCCCATGAACCGCTTGCTTGAAGGCGACGTGGGCAGCGGCAAGACCGTCGTGGCCCTTATGGGAGCGCTTCAAGTCGCCAAGGCCGGATATCAGAGCGTGTTTATGGCTCCCACGGAAATTCTTGCCCGACAGCATTACCAAACGATTTCGTATCTTGTTGGAAATACGATCAAGATTGCCCTTCTGACATCTTCGACCGAAGAAAAAACCGAAGTTAAAAAAGCGATAGCCGAAGGAGAAGCCGACATTGTTATCGGCACCCACGCCGTCATACAAAAGGACGTTAAGTTCAAAAATCTTGCTCTGGTAATATTGGACGAGCAACACAGATTTGGCGTAGCGCAGAGAGCTGCTTTGGTAAAAAACCAGGAGATAGTCCCCCACCTTCTTTCCATGACCGCAACGCCCATACCAAGAACGCTGGCGCTGACCGTTTACGGCGACCTGGACATTTCGATAATCAAAGAAAAGCCGAAGGGCAGACAAAAGATAGTCACAAAAGTCGTCTCACCGGCAAAAAGAAGAGCGGCATACCAATTCATACGGAATGAGGTGAACTCGGGCCGGCAGGTATTCGTAATTTGTCCCAGAATTGAGCTCGCTGACCCAGCCAAAGAGATCAGGGGCAAGAATGGCCAATCCAAGATGAATATCCTATGGGCCGAAGCAAAAGCCGTTCAGGAAGAATATAAAAAGCTTTCGGAAGATATATTCCCCGACCTGAAAGTCGGTATGCTTCACGGCAAAATGAAACCAAAAGAGAAAAATGAAATAATGAATAACTTCAAAAACGGGAAGATCTCTATCCTTGTTTCGACCTCGGTCATCGAGGTTGGAGTGGACATTCCCAACGCCACGATAATGATGGTCGAGAACGCGGAGCATTTCGGCCTGGCCCAGCTGCATCAATTCAGAGGCAGGGTCGGCCGCGGAGAACATCAGTCATATTGCCTCCTGCTTTCTTCGACGGCAGACACAACAACAAACAAACGCCTTAAAGCGCTGACCGAGTGCGATGATGGATTCGAACTGGCGGAAAAAGATATGCTTATCCGCGGACCAGGAGAATTTTTCGGAGTTAAGCAGTCCGGAATACCCGATTTGGCCATGGCCTCGCTGGCTAACGTCGAACTCATCAAAAAAGCCCGGCTTGAGGCCCGGCTTATCTTGAAAGAGGATCCTTCAATGAATAACTATCCCCCATTAAGAGAACGTCTTGAACAATTCCAAAAGCTTACCCATTTCGAATAATCGCTCACCCCTCCCATTTCCGACCTGTTGCCTGCGCCTTCGGTCTCCTTCGGACAAATGCTCAAATTAGATCTCAATATTGCTTAATAAATCTTAGCATCCGTTCCTCCTCTTCGAGGATTTTCCGGCTAAGATTTATTAAATAAGCAAATTATCAGTTAATTTGAGCATTGTGTTACCCTCGGAGGCAAACGGTCGGTAATTGGGAGGGGTTTCGCTTAGACAACCACGGGAGTCAGGACTACCCACGAATTACCACAGTAATTATTAAGTTAACCGGCGAAGGGCACACCGGAGATAAAAGCTCATCGCAGGTCCAGACCCGACGAACGTATGTGAAGTCGGGGCTAATCGGACCGAGCAGATTTAGCGAGGATGTGCCGAGCCGGTTAAAAATAATCAACTGTTTTGTGTCGCACCTTTGGCGTCACCCAGAATCCAAGATACTTTCCGAGCATCAACCTGGTCTGGGCGTCCAATGCGGGCAGGGAGCCCAAGAAGATGGTCGTGACCGGAAACAACACCCACTGCGCCGCCATCCAAAAATATTTGAACCTGCCGTATTTTGGAGGCCTCGGAGGCAATAGGATTATAGAAAGAACCGCCGACGATATAAGCCCCAACATTGAAAGCGTCATTATCAACCTGGTCAGATACGGCAAATTGAAAGACAGGACGGTTTGGTTGAACTCCGACCCTCCCAGAAATATCGGAAGCCAGCCCAAAGCGAAAATTATGATGGCGTTAGTGGCCCAGGAATGATTGCCTTCGGTGACCATGAATCCGTAGTGCCACTTTTTTCTTAAGGACATGGCTTTGTTCTTAATGAATCCGAACAAAAAATACGGTATGTTCTCCGCGCCGTATGCCCAGCGTCTTTGCTGCTTGTAGATGTTCTTCAAGGTGGTCCAGACACTCGGAGCGACATTGGCATCCATAGATACGGGATAGTAAAGCGGGACGACCCGATAGTCGCCGTCATAACGGAGGAAGCATTGCCAGAAGATCCTCGAGTCCTCGGAAACCATGTTCTTCTGCCAGAAGCCGACGTCAACCAATGCCCGCCACGTCATTGAGTGGGAAGAAAAAGTCGTGGCCGTCTCATGTTTTTCCTGTTTGATGGTGTGCCAGAATGTAGCGGAGAAAGCCACTACTCTGGCGATCGACGGCGCTTCCCAAATGTTGTTTACATACAAAGGTATGGGCTGGTATGAGGCCCTCAAAGGATTGTCGGATGTAAGAAAAGCATGAGTCAGCGCTCCGAAATATTCCGGTGAGACGACGGTGTCCACGTCGAAATTAGATACAAGTATGTGATCGTAAGAAATGCCGCGCGGATCAATGATATTTTCTTTGGCGAATTTTGCTCCATAAGCGGTATTCGAACCCTTGCCTCGCATCTCTCCCGGCAGGCCGTCGGGATGTTTGACAACGGCAAATTCGTAAAAAAGGTTTTTATATGTCTTCTCGATCTCCTTCGCCATATTTTCCGTTTCAACTCCCGCCCTTTCTTCCCAGGACAGAGTAACGGCCATTTTGGACTTAGGATAATTGGTCTTGAGCAGGCCCTCGATACACCCGGATACCACCGAGTAATCCTCTTTATATACGGGGATGAATACGAAGTGGTAGACGTCCTGCCACGACTTGATGGTTCTTAGCCGGTAGCCGGCAACCGGCAGTTTTTCCAGACGTTCAAGCCAGTTTATTTTTAAATTCTGTTTCAACTTGTTATAGGAAGCCCTTAAGTGCAGGGAAAGATATATTGTCTTCGTGAGCCAGTAGACATCGAAGGCGATTATGAATATGGAGGTAAAAACGGGAGCAGTCGCCGATAAAATTACCACCAAAAATAAAGTTGACCAAGCCAAAAGTCCGGGCAGAGTTTCCAGCGCCCGGTAGATCCGTTTTGAGCCCGGATCTTTAAGATCCGAAGCCCGGCCTATGTGGAGGTAATCCTGCATACGATAAGAATAATCTTATTCTAATTTCAACGTTTTTTCAAGAAAAACCTAAAACAAAAACCCTGTTAGGGTTTTTTGAACTTGAATATGGCAACTCTCTTATAGTCGTCCGTATAGACGCCGAATTCCGATATTTTCCTCTCTATCTTGCCGGTTAATTCTGCCAGTATCTTTTGGCTTTCGGACCTCGATCTGGCCGAAAATTCCAGTTTTCCGGCTGTAACATCAATCAAGACGTCGTCGCCGACAACCACTCCGCCTTCTTCTGCTGGCTTTTGTATCAGTGCGATTAGATTTTCTTCTACCCTTTTCAAAAAGGCCCCTTCGGCTGCCCTCATCCCAAAGGCCTTGTTCTGGGAATCAAACGACTCGTCCACCAGAAGTTCCCTCGCCCTTTCGGTAATGGTCAGAGAGATCGGGAAAGTCCCGGTTAAGCGCGCCGTGAAATTAGGTATAACGATCCGGTCAAGGCCTTCCTTGATATCGCTTCTGGCCAGCGGAGAGAAAACGATGATATTTTCCTTGCCGATCCTGCCCAGAAATTCCGGGGAGAAAAACTTCTCCATCTGTCCCAGCGCGGTTTTATATATCCGCTGTTCGAGGTCGTTATCCGAAACGGCTGACGGCGCAAAACCGATGCCCGAATTCCGGAGCATTCTTTTGATCTGCCTTTGGGCGAGATTGGAGGTATAGAAGATCAAAGCATTATGGAAAAATACCTGGTTATTCCCGTCTTTGGTGGTTCCGTTGAGGGTTAGGTTCGCCTTATCGTGAACCTGAAGAAGAAGATCGAATAATGACTTGCTGGCCTTTTCGATCTCGTCAAAAAGGACTATCGCCGGATAACCCGCCGGTTTGTAGTTGTTTTTTTGGGTCAGATCAGCATACATCCTGCTCAAAAAAAACAATTCCTTTTTTATTTCAATCAGCTCGGGAGAAAGTTTTTCACTTGCCGCCGCTTTGGCTCCATGCTTAATGTCGTTCTTCTCTTCGAATTCTTTTGCCTGCGCCTGAAGGGCTTCGATCCTGTCATTGAGTTCCTGAATGCGGTCGGCCACTTCGGGATCGGTCTGCTCGGTTAAATATCCCCAGTAGTCGAGCCGTCTTTGGCTCAGCCAGGGCTCGTTATTATAGCCCACATACCCGGGCGGTGCGCCGATGAGGCGGGATATTTCGTGGCGCTCCTGAAGTTCGGAACAGTCGATCTTGACCATCGCGTCGTACGAACCGAACAGCAGATAAGCAAGGACCTCGACCAGCCGGGTTTTACCGACCCCGGTCGGGCCCAGATACATGAAGCTCCCCTGCCGGCTTCCTGTGGTTACGCAGCCGCCCATCCAAACTGTTGGCGTACAGAAGCTTCCTGACCAGATGGTCAATGGCCCTGTCCTGGCTGACCATTAGCTCTCGAAAGGCCTTTTTTAAACCCTCCTCGGACTTGCCCGGCTTTTTAGGATCAAGTCGGATCCTTTCAGCCATGCTTGCTCCTTGTTAACGATCAAGTGGCTTTATATTATCACAAATTCAAAAAGAGTATCCACCAGATTTAAGGCGCCGTCCTTGGAAAGGACATCCATCTCCAACAGCTTGCCAAAATTCGTCTTTAATTCTTCCAAAGAAAATCTGCCGGCGCGACTGCGAAAACCGTAAGCCATCATAGCCATAAGGTAATAGGGGTCTCTTCCGTTCTTAATTTCCCGGTAAAGAAGTTCGTAGCTCTTGGCCCTGTTTTTGGAGACAATGGCGTCGACCAGGTTGAAAATATTCAAATCAACTTGAGCGGTCACCAGAAGCTCTATGTCCTCCGATGTGACGGCTCCTTTTTGTCTATGGTTGGCGAGTTTGTCTACTTCGTTGGCCAGACGAAAGCTCTCGTTTCCAGCCAGTCCGATGAGCTTTTTAGCCCCAGAATTGTCGATAGAGCAATTTCGTAAAGCAAATTCCGAACGGATCCAATTTACTAATTTCACGCCGTCCAAATATTCAAAATCCCTTACGGTCGTTGACGTTGAAGCCAAACTTTTGAACAACTCCTTGTTTATCTTTTCAAGTTCTTTCCGAGGAGCCGGCTCTACGATCATTACAACCCCATTGTTTTTATCCGTACCGTGTTCGGATAAGAGTTTTTTGACCCACAGCGACAGGTCTTTCGACGCAAAAACATTTCGGGCAATAATAAGTTTGGCCTCTTCAAATAAAGATGCCGTCTTAAGCGAGTCCTCGAACCTGCTTTTTTGTTCGTTATCGGACAAGTCAAAAGAAAATAAGTTCAGATAATCGGGATATTTTTTCTTATAGCCGGCCACGACTTGCTCTATCCCCCTTTTGAGCCGATACCCGTCCTGCCCGTATAAAAATATGGTCATAATTTTACGCTTTTAACTTACCACTATCTCGACCCAGATCTTTCCGGGCACAAGTTTTATCTCCTGGCCGTTGGTGTCGTAAAAATACAACTTTGAAGATGTTTGGGAAGGGTCTTTCTTCCATTGACCGCTCATGTTTGAGCCGTTCTGGTAAATGACGGCCTCTCCTTCCCCGACGACATCCACCTTGATGTAATCTTTGCTCAATACGCGCGATGACGTTTTCATTATCACTACAGTATCGGCCCGGACCTGTTCTCCGGAATTAGCGTCTCTTTCCTGCGAGCCGCCCCGGGACCGCAGATACGAGTTTGTCTGTTCGTCATACTGCCAAGTGGCCTGGTATTGGCCCGGGTAAGCGACCTCTATCGTGGAGACGATACTCGAAAGATTTCTTTTAACTTCGTCTTTGCCGTGAGCATATCCTTGAAAGGTGTCTTTCGACCCGTAGCCCAACGCCTCGGCCTTAGCCAAAAGAAGGCCAATAGAGGAAAAGCCGTTGTGGGGACGAGGCATGGAATTCTTTCTGTAAAATACCGTGCCTTCATATTTCATGGCATCGATATTGTTTATGATACCGCTGTCGAGTTTGTTCAAGGCCTCTTTTTCGCCTCCCCAATGGGCATATATGGAGCCAAGCGACGCGGCTAAAGGAATGAAGTCCTCCCTTGCCGAACGGATAGAGCCGATCTCCTTGGGGTCCTCGCACTGGAAAACGGCCAAAAAACGGGTGATGCCGTTGGGTGTAACAGGCATCTCGAACACGATATCCGCCTGGCCGATGCCCGCCAACGGCCGGGTTTCCGGGTCTCCGGCCATCATCACAGCCAAAGGCCTGCGACCGGCGTTGGCGCACTCAAGGCCGCTGATAGAACTCTTTAACCCGGACTGGGCCTGCCAGGGATTCAAACCGGTGACGGTTATCTCCTTGTTCCACCAGACAAAAAAAGAAACAATAAAAATCAGCGCTACAGAGCCGGTTAGTATTAAAATTTTGTTTAAGTTGAATTTCATAACTCTAAAATTCGAAATCCAAATATCGAGGTTCGAAACAAATTCTAAATTCGAATTTTCAAAATTAGATATTGTTTCGGATTTAGGATTTAGTGCTTCGGATTTATTTTAACATCTGGTGCTTGGGGCAAAAGTGGGCTGAACGGCCAGCGACTTTTATCCTTTCGATCACGCCTCCGTCTTTTTTGGAACATTTCTCTCTGGTTTTCTGGTATGCGTTCTGAATATCCTGGAATTTCCCCTTTTTGCCGGAAGGCATTCTGTAGTCGTCCATGCTCGAACCTTTATATTTTATGGCCTTCTTGAGTATTCGGACAGTATCGGCATAAATTCTTTTCAAGTCGTTTTCGTTCAGGTTCTCGACACGAGAGAGCGGATGCAGACCGGAGGCCCAGAGTATCTCGTCGGCATAGATGTTGCCTATTCCGGCAATGAAAGTCGGGTCCATTAAGACCGGCTTCAGACGTCCTTTCTTTTTTTCAAATAATTTTTTGAACCGGCTCAAATTTATCTCAAGCGGTTCCGGGCCAAGACTGCTGATTTCTTTTAAGTCTTTGACCTTATCGTCATCCACCAGGATAACCTTTCCAAACCTTCTTAAATCAGAAAGGCCCACTTGGTAGCCATTGCTCAAATACAAGATAAAACGGATATATCCGTTTTGCCTGTCGTCACGCAGTGGGCCAGAAATCTGACTTATCCATGTTGCCGCCTTCGCTTCAGAGCTTCGGCGAGCCAAAGTCCATTTTCCGTAAAGCAGGTGGCCGGATATTTTCTGATGGATGAACAGGGTCTTTGCCCCTTCTATATCCATAATAATATATTTTGCTCTCCGTCTGACGCTCAATATTTTCCTATTCTTCACTTGCTTCCTGAAACTCCCGATACCGCCGGCTTGTTTGACGGTTTTAGACCAGTCAACCCAAGCATCGGTTATTCTCAAACCGACCACCTTCTTCCTTAACTCCCTGACTATTGTTTCGACTTCTGGTAGTTCCGGCATAATTAAATTTTTACTTGTTGATAATTATTGACTTTTCATCTCCGAATATGATACTATAATCTTACCTGCCCGTGGATACGGGTTTACGATCCGCAAGACCTGGTTAATCGCCAGGTCTTTGCTTTATTTCGGCTATATATTTCTTGATATTTTGGGCGTTTATGACTAAACTTGCTTCTTTTCTCAACTGGCTGACAATATAACCTCCTTTTATTAGTATTACTTTTTTCTTTTTGGTCTTTAGAAATCGAACCAGGTGGACAAAATCGGCATCGCTGGATAAAAGGCAGAACGTGTCGTATTTATCGGAATGTTTAATTGCATCTACTGCAATCTCCACATCAAAATTGCATTTTGGAATTAGTATATACTTCCCTTCTCTGTCCTCATGAACATCGCGTGTATTCGAACTAAATTCGTCGTTTGTTAAGTAATGTTTTATTTTTTGTATTTGTTTGGTAAAAACGCGGTATTTACCAAATATATCCCTGGCTACACGAATAAATCCGATCGACTTTAAATTCTGTCTGTCATGACCATAATAAAATCTCGAGTCCAAAGAAAATAAATCAACAAATTCTTTAAGTTTTCGTAAATTTATGACAAGTTTCTCGTTGTCCTTAAGAGGATTGTTGTCATGATCTTGTCGATCTTCTTCAAACCAATGATTTACATTTCCAAAGTCAATGAAAACATGGATTTTTCCAAAACTTTCATTAACTCCAAGTTCCTGTTGAACATACTGTTTTTTGAATTCTTGTAGATCCATATGGGAAAATTTATTTCATAAAATTTATACGGGTCGATTGTGCAGTCGAACAACTAGTAGGAGGCTGTTCTTGTTCTGTGGTATGGTTTCTCATCAGCAAATTTCTCTTGACTGGCTAACCACAAGTGATCATCAATACCCATTGAAGTTATCTCCGGATTTCGCTTCTTGATCTCCTCTTTTATAAGTTCCACGGCCCAAATCGTATTGGCGCGAATTTCTACTTCCTCTCCGGAACCATGGGGTAATTCGGTTTTATTATCAATCTTTTTAGCAAGTTCGTCTGTATATTCCAAAATTCCAAATCTCCTCATTATTTGCGGAAGCTTATAGTCAGCACAAGCAGTAAGCTGTTCAACGTTTCTTGAAATAAGACCTTGCGTTTTAAACATCTGATGGATATCTGAAACTAATAATTGGGCCCGCTTGTGAAAAATTATCTCCTTATCTTTATAAATAGAGCTGTCGTAGAATGACGGAAATTCTAAAACTATCATTTTCAGCAATTTTAAAGCATCGCCATTTGCCTTTTTTAGAAATAATGCAAGGTCGCCTTTATATTTTTTAACCATAGCCGACCCTATTTCATGCAGTATGTTTAACCTCTCTTTAAAAAGTGGAATTTCTACATTTCCCCTCAAAATCTCGGAAAAATCATCTCTGCTTATTTTAGAGCAGTACTCAAAGTTAATTAGAGGAAATCCTTCTCTCATTCCCCTACCAAGAGCAACAACCATTGCCCAAGCCCCATCGTAAACTTTCCCTTCATGCTCAACTCTCCATTTCGGCTCGCCCCAATAACAAAAACTCAAAGTATTGAAAACAAAAGTAAATCTTAACTCCTCGTCCTTATTTAGAGCAGAAAAATCAAAAGGCGCTTGGCTAAGCCAATGATTTGTCTTACCGTGTTCAAAACCTTTCGAAAATTCAACAAGCTTTTCTCTGTTGATTTTTACAAAAACAGAATGATCAACGACAAATTTTATTTTTTCTAAGATCTTATTCATTTAGGATATCTTTCATTTCGGCCCAATTTATACCATGTTTTACGTCAACTGTTAAGGGTACGTTCAATTTCCAAATTTTTTCCATTATATCCTTGATCCTCCCGCTCCACTCCCGGACAAGTTCGCTTTTGACCTCGAACAGCAGCTCATCGTGAACCTGCAGAAGCATCCGGACGTCTTCATCTTTATTTTCCGAGTGGATCAGGCCGCTTATTTTTATCATGGCCAGTTTCAACAAATCGGCTGCAGTGCCCTGGATAGGCATGTTTATGGCCATCCTCTCGGCTTGCCTGACAACCTCCATGACCTGCGAGTCAATTTCTCTGAACTGCCGGCGGCGTCCGAAGATCGTTTTAACATATCTGTCCTTATGGACAGCATCCCTCATCGCCTGCATATAGCGGGCAACGCCGGAGAATTCGGCCATATAGCGTTCAGTGAATTCCCTGGCCTGTTCCCTGGTTATCTTAGCGGCTCTTTGGAGCCCAAGAATGCCCATGCCGTAAAGAAGGCCAAAGTTAAAAACTTTCGCCTCTCTGCGCATATTGGGCGTGACTTTTTCGGGCGCAACACCGAATATCTCAGCCGCGGTCCTGGTATGGATATCCTCCCCTCTTTTGAACGCCTCGGACATTTTTTTGTCGCCCGAGATGTGGGCGGCGATGCGCAACTCAAGCTGCGAATAGTCGAAGGAAACAAGGTCGTAACCTTTTTCGGCGATGAACGCTTTTCTGAATTCCTGCCCAAGCTCGGTGCGGATGGGAATGTTCTGGAGATTTGGATTCTGGCTGGCCAGCCGGCCCGTGGTAGTGCCGGTCTGGTTAAGGGTTGTCCTTAAACGGCCGTCTTTTTCGACAAACCCCGGAAACGGCTCGATGTAAGTGGTAAAAAGCTTCTGAAGTTCCCTGTATTTAAGTATCAAGTCGATAATTGGATGCTCGCCGGATAGTTTTTCGAGTTCGGCGGCCGCGGTCGATATCGCGCCCTTTCCGGTTTTCTTCACCTTGCCTTTTAGCCGAAGCTTTTCGAACAAAACCGCCGAAAGCTGCTGGGGGGAATTGATATTGAACTCTTCGCCGGCGAGTTTGTATATCTGCTTTTCAAGTTTGGCTATTTCTTTGGATGTCGTCTCTGCCAATTTTTTAATGGCCTTCTTGTCAATTTTAACCCCGCTTATTTCCATCTCGGCCAAAACGGGAGCAAGCGGAATCTCTATTTTCTCGAACACCCACAGAAGGTCCAGCGATTTTAGCTTCTCCCACTGGACTTTCCTGAGCTCAAGAATATAGGCAGGCCTTTTCAAGGGATTAGGGTCGATATTCTTGTTAAATTCAACAAAATATATCCTATCCAAGTCATAGTCCTTAATATCCGAATTGAGCAGATATGCCGCAAGTTTGGTATCGAAATCCAAACCGAAAGCATGGATGCCATTTTTTAGAAGCGTCTTGGACAATTCTTTCAGGTCGTGTCCGGTTTTTTTTATTTTTTTCGTCTTCAAAGACCGCGGTTAGGCCGGTGAAAATTATTTTGTCTTTTTCCAGCAAAGACCACGGGACGGCCTCGGTTTTTTTGTCGTCCAGAGCAAAAACAATGTGTCCGGGACCTCGAAGATCGGGATCTACGGCAATGTCAAAAACAAACGACTTTTTATTCCTGATCTTGTCTATCAGCTTGTTGATCTGCTTATGAGAACCGAGAGAAACCACTTCGACGGCATCAGAGACGTCGCCCATTAAAGACGGTTGTTCCGGGCCGTCCGCCTGCCTGCCGGCAGGCAGGTCGATCTCGTTGATCCTTTTAAGCAAACTGTATATGCCCAGGTCCTGCAGCATTTTACCAAGCTCCTCTTTTTTTATTCCTTTTCTCCACTCGGCGCGGGCGACATCGAACTGGATCGGGACGTCTCTGATTATCGTAGCCAGCTTTTTTGAAAAAACGGCCATGTCCTTGTGCTCGCTTAACTTTTCTATCAGTTTCGGCGTCAGGGGGGCTTTCGGTTTTTTCTTTGGATTCTTTTTATAGCTTTCTATTTCGTTATATAAACTTTCTATGTTCCCGAATTTTTGAATGAGAGCGGATGCCGTCTTGTCCCCCACCCCGGGAACACCGGGAATATTGTCGGATGGGTCGCCTTTCAAGCCCTTGAAGTCAGCCATCTGTCCGGGTTCCAGTCCGTATCTTTCTTCGACTTCTTTTTGCGTGTATAAAATGGTGTCGGTTACGCCTTTTTTGAGCGTAAGCACAACAACCCGGTCGCCTTCGACAAGCTGGAGAGTGTCTAGATCTCCGGTTGCGATAATGGTCTGAACGTCCTTTTCTTTTTTGGTTATTTCGGCGATGGAACCTATCAGATCGTCGGCTTCGAAACCTTCTTTCTCGTAGACAGGAATTCCGAATGCGCCCAATATTTCCTTGACCAGCGGAACCTGGACATGGAGGTCGTCTGGAGCTTTCTCCCGATGAGCTTTATATTCGGCAAACTCTTCATGGCGGAATGTCGGTCCGGCCAGATCGAAAGTAGCCACAATATAATCCGGCTTTAGATCTTTGATGGTTTTTATCAAGACGGAAACGAAGCCGTAGACCGCGTTGGTGGGAATGCCGTTTGGCGAGCTCATTGAGGGCGGCAGGGCGTGAAACGCCCTGTGAACCAGCGCGTGGCCGTCGATTAAAACTAATTTCTTCATCTCTTAACGGTTATTTTTCTTTTACTTTTTCCGATGTGGTCAATATGAACTTTGGTCATATTTTTCGGTAAGATCTTATTTATCCGCTCGGGCCACTCGATAAGAACAATATTTCCTTTTTCCTTGAAGATCTCTTTGATGCCGATGGGTAGAGCGTCTTTATGGTCTCTTAAGCGGTAGCAGTCAATATGATAAAGATAGCGAATAGCGACTGGCGAATAGCGACTGGAACTGAAAGGAATTTCGTATTTTTTAACGATGTTGAATGTGGGACTTTTTACCTTCGTTTTGATGCCCAATGCCTTAACAAATGCCTGCACAAAAGTCGTTTTGCCGGCGCCCAACTCCCCCTCTAAGGCAATAATGTCCGACCTCGGCACGCCTCGGCGAGACGGGCCGCTCTTCATTTTGGCGGCTAAATCCGAGGCGATCTTCTGGGTTTCTTTTCTGCTGTTAGAGAGATAAATCACTGCTGTATAGTAGCTTTTTTTGATGTTTTTTTCAATTTTGAGCAAGAAAAAAACCCGCCGTTTGCGATGGCCCCGATGAACGGGGTTGCAAACTAACGGGTGTGATTCAGGGCTTGCGATTGAGCTCGCGATCCCAGAACTGGTCCACTTTTTCGTCCGGCGTCAGCTCTCGGCTGGGAGCCGGAACTACGGACGGCGCTGTAACATCCTGGACCGTGGCATCCACCTGGATGTGGTCCGGAATGTTCACCGTCACCTGGGGAGGCGCGACAGGAGCAGGAGCTGGGGTTTGGGCCGGTGGAATTGATACCACCGGCGGGGTCGGCTGCTGTACCGACTGGGCGGGAATCCAGCCCCGGCTGATCTGTTGCGAGAACGCCGTGCCCCAGGCATCCTTGAAGCTCCCCCCGAATCCCCAGAAGAAAACGAGGAAGAGCAGGACGACCAGGAGTAGCGTTCCCAGTGGAAGGACCCAATAGACGTGCGTCTCCACCCACCGTGTGTGAGCGGGACCATGAAGGCCCCACTGCTCTTGCTCGACCGCGAGAACCTCGTCCGAAGTGAACTCCCGATAGCCGTTGAAACGAACATGTGCCATGATGTGCTTCTCCTTGTTTGAAGCGAGATTCCCTCGTTACTGAACCGGGGCCGGAGGAACCATCATGTCCCATCCGTCACGACGCGGCTTGCGAACCGCTTCGAGAGGTTTCAGATTGCCTTGCTCCGTCGGAACAAGGATTACCAATCGGACCCCAGCCGGATTTGAAACACCGTAACTCTCTCCCGGCTCCAGGACCTTGATGAATCGGCCCTGGTTCCAGAGTTCTCCTCGTCCGCCGGTCATGTTGCGGATGTTCCACTGCGGACTGGACGGAACAGAGTCGCCGATCGGTTGATAGCCGCCGTAGGATTGCGTCTGGGCCGCAGGCCGGTTGGCCGCGACGGGAGTTCCGTCGCTGGCAATCCGGATATACTGGCCTTCATCCACAACTAACGGCTGGTCTTTCTTCCCGGACCCTTGTTTTGCTCCGATCAGTGCGCCGATGCCGGCGCAGATCAGCGAACCCTCACGGCCGTGGCCGAAAAGGTCTCCAACGCCGCCACAGATAGAGGCGCCGATGCCTGCTCCGACAGCGATCTTGACCAACCTTGGAAGCGGCCGGCCGGAGGGATCGTGGGTGCCGTAGAAGGCACCTCCCTGAAAGTACCCCATATACCCGCTCTGCATGTATCGGACCATCTGCTGGTTTCCGACCATCACCTGGCACAACGGGTCTCCGGACGAGCAAACGCCGAAGTAGCGCCACAACGACTGGGCATCGGCCGGCTTGGCCGAG
>CAYIUL010000012.1:0-13448 GCA_964366725.1 uncultured Candidatus Saccharibacteria bacterium
GATATCCACGGCGGCGGAGAGGATTTGAAATTCCCCCACCATGAAGCCGAGATAGCCCAGCAAGAATCAGCTTCGGGTAAAAAACCGTTCGTCAAATACTGGATGCATGTGGGATTTTTGGTGAACAAAGGCGAGAAGATGTCCAAGTCGCTCGGGAATTTTCAAACCGCCAACGAACTTCTTAAAAAATACCCGAAGGAAGTGTTGAGATTTTATCTTTTGAGTGGTCATTACAGATCGCCCCTACAATTCTCTGAAGAAACTCTAAAGCAATCAGAGGGAGGTGTACAAAGATTGAGAGAATTTTTGGCGCGATTGGAAAAAGTTGATAGCTTGGATTTCCACGATGCCATAGAATCAATGCTTCTGTCGGCCAAATCACATTATAATTTATATATGGAAGAAGATTTTAATACTCAAGGAGCAATGGGGGCATTGTTTAGTCTATTAAAAGAAGTTTATCCTCGATTAGATACGAGAACAATCGGAAAAGAAAATGCCAAAAATATCATAGATTTCCTTAATGAAGTAAATCAAACTCTGGGAATAATTCCGAAAGAATATAAAGAACCTCCAAAAGAAATTTTAGAACTCGTTAACAAGCGTCAAAAATTCAAAACTGAAAAGAATTGGGATGAAGCAGATAAAATAAGAGCCCAGATCGAAGAAATGGGCTATGAGGTTGAAGATACTATTTACGGGCCCATCGTAACCAAGCCCTGAAACCAATAATAACAACTACCCAAATACAGGCGTATAAAAGTACGTCTAACGGTTTTATCGACATGACGGCTCCCTGTTAAAGTTCTCACCCATAGAATTCCACAGTTAACGAACTTTTACAACTTGCTTAAGCTTTTTTAATCTTTAATAATTGGAGATATATGACGAAGATCTCACCCGATAAACTTCCCCCGCAGAACATAGACGCCGAAAGATCCCTGCTCGGTTCGATTTTGATAGACCGCGAGGCGGTAAACAAGGTTGCCGACTACTTAAAGGCCCCGGATTTCTATCAGCGCGGCCACCAGCTCATATATGAGGCGGTCATGGCCCTTTTCGACAGGCGCGAACCGATAGATCTTCTGAATCTTTCGAACAAACTGGAGGAGATGGGCGCCCTGGAACAAGTCGGCGGATTGACGTATCTGACATCTCTCGTCACCTCCGTCCCGACATCGGCCCACATATCGTCCTACGCCAAGATAGTCCAGAAGAAAAAGATGCTCCGGGACATGATAGACGCCGCCCATCATATTATCGGCTTAAGCAGTAACGACGAGGATGACGTGGAGAACCTTTTAGACGAAGCGGAAAAGAAGCTTTTTTCGGTATCCCAGAAGTCCCTGACTAAGAACTTTTTACCCATCTCGGCCACCCTTACCGAAGCTATGGATAGGATAACCAACCAAGATGCCGGAATATTACGGGGTCTTAAAACCGACTATCACGACCTGGACGAAACCCTGGGCGGACTCCAAAAATCCGACCTGATTGTTCTCGCGGCAAGACCGTCGGTCGGGAAAACAGCATTTGCCATCAATCTTGCTTTGCGGGTTGCCAGGCAGGGTGTTCCTGTCGGAATATTCAGTATGGAAATGTCCACTGACCAGGTCGTTGACCGCTTGATATCGGCCGGTTCCGGGGTGAGCTTGTGGAAGTTGAGAACCGGCAAACTGTCCCACCACGAAGAACATGATGATTTTCTGAGAATTACCACCGCCTGCGACGAGTTGAGGTCTCTCCCCATCTTTATAGACGACACGCCTTCCCCGAATATCCTTCAGATGCGGGCAATGGCCAGACGTCTTATGATGGAACAGGGCGGATTGGGTCTTATAATAGTTGACTATTTACAGCTTATGGCCGGCCGCAAAAACTACGAAAGCCCGGTCCAACAAGTGACCGAAATATCCAGAGGCCTGAAAGGTTTGGCCAAAGAACTGAACATACCGATAGTGGCGATATCTCAGCTGTCCCGCGCCGTGGAACAGCGCGACGGTCACAAGCCCCGCCTTTCGGACTTGAGGGATTCCGGCTCCATCGAACAGGACGCGGACCTGGTAATGTTCATTCACAGGGAAGACAAGGTCAATATGGAAAAAGCGCGCGAGAATAATACCGTAAATATGGCGCAGTTAATAATCGCCAAACACAGGAACGGCCC
Source organism: uncultured Candidatus Saccharibacteria bacterium (assembly GCA_964366725.1). Classification (GTDB taxonomy): domain Bacteria; phylum Patescibacteriota; class Minisyncoccia; order 2-02-FULL-40-12; family GWA2-44-9; genus JACPAB01. Next base: position 2,168 of record CAYIUL010000012.1, read on the forward strand.
GACAGGAGAAATAGAATTCAGGGTTGACCCGGAAAGTTTAAGATTTATGGAAGTCGATAAAACTCATACGGCTCCGCTCGAATACATCTAAAGCATGAATCCTAATTTCAAAAGAATTGTCCGACTTTTTCAGAAACTCCCCGGCGTCGGCCCAAGACAGGCCGCCCGCTTTGTTTTGGCTTTGATGGAAAAGCCGGACGCCGAACTGCAGGACCTCGGAAAAGCCATCCAGAATCTGAAAAAAGAAATATCTTTTTGTCCTAACTGTTTTAATATCAGCGACAACGGGCTTTGTGCTGTTTGTGTGAACGAAAAACGCGACAAGAGCAAAGTGCTGGTCGTAGAAAAAGTCACCGACCTTGACTCCATCGAGAAGACCGGCTTATACAACGGCCTTTATCACGTGCTTGGAGGAGCGGTAAATCCTCTGGACGGCGCGACGCCCGGAACTCTCAAAATAAGAGAATTGGCAAGTCGTGTTGAAGATATAACCAAAAAGAACGATCGGGTTGAGCTCATCATCGCCACAAACCCCAACACACCCGGTGAGACAACGGCGCTCTATCTCAAAGATCTTTTCGCGAACAAAAAAGGCGTGGTCCTGACCCGCCTCGCCCGAGGCCTCGCCTCGGGCTCAAACCTCGAATATGCTGACGAGATAACCCTCAAGAACGCATTGGAGCATCGGAAGTAAAAAAGACCGCAGCCGAGCGGTCTCTTAAGTGTCTTTGCCTTCCATCTCAAGGTCGGGTTTTTCCGAAGTAATAGCGATAAAGGTGATTCCCTTGTCAAAACAAAAATCTCCGTCTAGGCGGAGATTTTTGTTATCCTTCGATTAACTCAGGATCTTGACGATTTGGACTTTGGTGTAGGGCTGTCGGTGACCCTTTTTCTTATGCTGACGGGTCTTTGATTTATATCGGAAAACCATTTTCTTTTCTCCTTTGCCGTTTTCCAAAACCTTGGCCGTAACCTTGGCTCCCGAAACAACTGGCTTGCCGACTTTAACCTCTCCATTGGCCACCATCAGAACCTTGTCAAAAACAACTTCCCCATTTGGGGACTCAAGCTTCTCAACGTATAAAACATCGCCCTCGGCGACTTTGTATTGTTTCCCCCCGGTTTTAATGATTGCGAACATTGTCTAAAGATATTACTTGAAAATGATGATTTTGTAAAGATAAGCCCCGCGTGATGCGGGGCCCGACCTGGGAGGTCGTACGGCTTTTAGAAACTGACCCGGGCGGCCAGTATCCCGTTGAACCTGCCCGTGCTCCAGTCGTAGAGCGGAGCGCCCCAGACCATGACCGGCGTTCCGGGGATGTTCAACTCGACCCTGGGGCCGACACCGAGCATGTGCTGGACAATGGCGCCCGCGCCGAGCCAACCGGTTGCCTTGACGTTGAACTCGGACTTGTACCAGTGGTCTCCTCCGCCGTCCTCGTAGAGTGAAAGGAGCGAGCAGCGGCCGCGGCCCATCCAGACGAACGTGCCGAAACGTTCCGGGTTGTCCGCCTGTTCGAGGCCGACGCCTGCGCCAACCTGCAGCCACGAGCTCGGAGAGTATGTCGGGCCGACATAGGCCTGGGCCCACCCCTCGCCGATCTGGAACCAGGCATATATGCCCAGCTTTTCGTCGAGCTTATGAGAAACCAGACCGTTGATCCAGGGCGAGCTTCCGCTGTCCGAGACGATGTTCTGCTCCTCAACCCAGAAGCTCGTGGAACTCTGCGCGAACACCGGCGACGCCAGCGAAACTGACACAACGAAGGCCAGCAGGAAATTCTTCACAGCTTTTCTCCTTTTCTCTGGTTATCTGAAGACTGCTTGTTATAGAACCGGAAATCCATCTCCGGACTCCAGGCCCTGGCACGCACTGTAGGCGCAATATCCTCGGGCTTGGTCTTCTTCTCTACCCCGCCGAGAATACAGGATCCTCGCCTGATGATCCCGAAGATCTTCCGGTTACTGGTCAGCTTGGGCACAGAACCTCCTATCCAAATGCGAATGAACTTGCCCAAACACTATAACACAATATTAAAGTTTTGTAAAATAAAGGCCCCTTTAGGGGGCTATTCTTGTGTGATCAGGAAATAATTCCCGACCTCGGCAATTACTCTGTTCAAGCTATCGCCGGTCAAAGCTTCATCGGGAGAAAGCACGCCCGGCAGCGCCATCCCAAGGGCAATCGCCCTGGCGGTCAAAGCGGTTGTAAATCCGGTGGTTTGCTCCATAGCGGACATCCCCAATGCTTCATCGTAAGTGACCAGCATCCCGGATGCCAGTTTCTTCATCCCGTATTCAACTTCTACTTTCATCCATACCAGATCCGGATGTTCGGCGTCTACAGGGGTATCGATAAGCGGACTTATCTTTTCTTCGAATGATTCCTGACTGGTATTCCGGATAAACCTGACGAAACCGGGCCAGCGGACCGTTTTTTCGTAAAGCGAGGTCACGCCCAAACCTTGGAAGCCCCAAGGAGCCAAACCTGCGCCGGAGGTAATGAATGCTTCCACTACCCCGTTAAAGTGATCCGAAAATTGCGTCAGTTCGTCCACCCGGAATATCTCGTATCCGGATAACGGCGCGACGGTCTGGATCATGCCGTCTTTGATAATGACAGCGTCGTCGTAGCACAGGTGGCGCAAGCCCTCGAACGAAAACATATTTTGGTGATAAATTGGCGGCTGCGGTTTCTGGGGCAATCCGCCGACATAAATAACGACCTCGCGTTTTACGTCTCTGTCTTCATCCTTGACGCTTTCCTCCACCAGTTTCCGGGCGATCATAACGCCGAGACCGGGCATTAATCCGCAATCCGGCACCACCGAAACGCCTTTGGAGCGGGCGGACTCGTCCATGCTTTTCATAGCCAAAGAAACAGGAAGCACTCCCCCAAGATCGCAAAAATTTTCCTTCCGGCGGATCGCGGCTTCGGCAAGAAACAAATTGTATCGGGCCGGCAAGGCGCTGATGACAACATTTACCGGCGGCATTTTTTTAAGCGCGTTCGGATCGTTTGCGTCAAAATTCACATACCCGCAAGCAACGGCCGGAAATCTTCCGGAGACCTCGGCGACAACGCGCCGGGCCGCCTCGATATTGATATCGCCTATCAGGATAGAAGACGTATCGCGCTGTTCCGCCAAACAATGGGCAATGGGCCGTCCCATGTGTGTTCCGAGAACCAGATACCTGAATCCCATAGAACCCCCAAATTAATGAACAAGATGCGCAAAATTATACCTATTTTTGAGAATAAAACAATACTTGCAGCGCCAACCGGATTTGAACCGGTGTTACATGGATGAGAACCATGTGTCCTGGACCGGGCTAGACGATGGCGCCATATTACTGAAAAGCAACACTATTTTATCACAAATTTCTCGTTTGACAAAATACCTAAAAGCATGCTATAATTTAAACGTAACTACCCAAAAGGAGGAAGCATGTCGAAAAACTTTCCGTCCGTCGTTATCTTCTTCGCCCTAGTCATCGCCATCATCTTGTTCGGTGTCTGGTTCAAGAATACCGCCAACAAGGTGCTGGCCAAGTGTACGGCCGTCGAGCTGGTGCTCGGCGACAAATGCGAAGGAGGTAAGTAAGATGTGGTATCTGATTTTGCTCTTCGTAATCGCCAGCGGGCTTGGTTCCGTCATCGGATATGCGGTGGAAACATCGCTGTCCATGACGACTGAAGTGCTCATCGGCATAGTCGTGACCGCTTTTGCCTGGATCGTAGCCCGCACAATCGTTGTGCCATGCTTCATGGCCATAGATAAAGCGGTCCGGAACGCTGAGGAATCGGCAGGCCGGTAGGCATCAACTCGCGCCGCCGGCCCCAGCCCCCAGAACATGGGGGCTTTGTTATTTTGATAACCACTTTTTGCTTTGTCTAACCAAAAGGTCTTTCTTGCGCTGTGGTTCAGCCATTATTTCTTCAACAATCTTTTCCATCCTCATTCCCTGGGAACCTTTCGCTAAAATCAAATCTCCTTCTTTGATCAGTTCTTTGACCTTAGTTTTTGCCTCGTCCGATGTTTCGAATTTATGTATATTTTCCATCGGCATCTGGTTTTCCGCCGATTCGGCTATGAATTTCGCCCGAGAACCGACGGTAACCAATATATCAAAGTCGTTTTTCAAAAAGTTTCCGACCTCTTCATGCGCCTCGACGGTATATTTACCAAGCTCGAGCATATCTCCCAAGACAGCGATCTTTCTCGGGCCGTTCAAACCGGCAACCGTTTCTATGGCCAGATGGGTCGAAGCCGGCGAGGCGTTATATGTGTCATCTACGATAACCGAATTTTTTATGCCTTTGAGGATTTTCAGACGGCCTTTCGGGCCGTGATATTCGGCCAAGGCCTCGCTTATCTGAACCAGGTTCATCCCGAAGATCAGTCCCACGGCGGTAGCGGCAGCTGCCGCATACCCTTGGGATTTGCCCAGAGAGCCGTCTATCCTGACCGGAACAAAGCTTTCTCCCTGCTGTATCTTCAACCCAACACCAACCGGAAAACCACGCTCGTCAGCGCGGACGTTCAGGTTTGAGGCCTGGACCGCGGCGCCGTCGCCGAATCCGTATGTATATACTTTCCCCTTCGTCTTATTTTTCATTTCCAGGACGGTCAGATCGTCAAAATTCAGAACGGCAAAATCGAAAGGTTCGAGCGCTTCGATGAGTTTTCTTTTTTCTTTTGCCAGTTCCGCCGGTCCGGCAAAATATTCAACATGAACCGGAATTTCCCCGACTGCGGTTATTACCCCCACATGCGGCTTGAACTTCCGGGCCAGACGCTTGATGTCACCCGGCCTGTCAGCGCCGTATTCAAGAACCAGAATTTCGGGATAGTTAGAGCTTAAAAGACCCAGAATAGCTTTAAAAAAGGATTTTACACCGAAGATCAGACTACCGCCCTTTTCATAGTATTCATCGGCTGAGCCGCTGATGATATTAAAAGGCAAACCCACTTCATTGTTTAAATTTCCTCCGCCAACCCTGACTTTTTTGATCCGACTGACAACAACACCAATCGCTTCTTTTGTGGATGTCTTACCTACATTGCCAGTGACACCAATTATTAGCGGTCTAAAGCGCCTTAAATAGATCTTCGCCAATATTTCAACAATTATTTGAGATAATTTATACATATTTATTGCCTCGTTGGCGGTATTTTAAAATAAGTAATTAAAAATTGGGCTATCTCGCGAAATGTCGGAGACAAGCTGTCGGCCGCAAAAGTGATGCCTTTCGGCTTATCCATTTTTATAAGAATAACGAACTTGGGATCGAACGCCGGAGCAAAACCCAAAAAATCGTGGATATATTCATTTTCGGAATATCCGCCCCGGCCGTCTGGTATCTGCGCGGTTCCAGTTTTTCCGGCTATATCGTAGCCCTTTATTCTGGCTTTATCAAACCCGTTATCGACGACGCTGACCAGCATCGACTTGAGCTTGGCCGAGGTTTTTTCCGATATGGGAATGCTTATCACTTCCGGCTTGGTCACTTCTTCCAGGCCGCCTTCCTTAATGACCTTTTCAACCACATAAGGCCTCATCAATTTACCGCCGTTGGCAATGCTTGAGTAGGCGTTTATCAGCTGAAGAGGGGTAACGGCTATACCCTGACCGAAAGATGCCGTCAGATAATTAATCTTTCTGCGGCTGTAAAGATTGGTAATGTCTCCGCCAACCTCTCCGGGCAGATCCACTCCTGTTTTCTGCCCGAAACCCATATTGATAATATAGTTAAGAAAATTATCGTCCCCGACCAGGCCCTGAACGAACATCGCTCCGGTATTGATGGACTTTTCCAAAACCCCGGACATTGTCTGAACGCCGAAAACCTTTTCGCTGAAGTTTTTTATTTTATATCCTGATATGTCGACAAACCCAGTATCGGTGAAGGTCGTCTGCGGCGTGACTTTTCCCAGGTCCAGGCCCATCGCCATGGTAACTGGCTTAAAAGAAGAACCCGGTTCGAAAACGCCCTGAATATTTCTGTTCAAGAAATAACTGATGGGAAATCTGCCGTAATCATTTGGGTCAAAAGTAGGTCTGTCAGCCATGGCCAGGATTTTTCCCGTTTGCGGGTCCTGAACGATAATACTGCCTCCCTCGGCATTCCAGGTTTTTATCAAATTATCCAAACGGTCCTCGATGAAGTCCTGGATGTTCTTATCTATCGTAAGAATAACATCCTCGGGCCTGGCAAAACTTTCTCCGCCAGAGGCGGATCCGCCAGCTGGCGGACGGCTCCTCCCAAAAAGTTCATCGTTGTAAAAGGCCTCTATCCCGTATTGGCCCGAACGGCCTTCCTGATCGTATCCCAGAAAGCCAATGGTGTTCGACGCCAGCCGCTGGCCGGGGTAGAATCTGTCCATTTCGTAGGATACACCCAAGCCCTTGAGGTTGAGGTTCTTTACCTTGTCCACGTCTTCTGCCGTAAGCCGTCTTTTTAAAACCCTGGAGACATCCTGCTTGCCCGAAATCGCCTTGGTTATCGAATCCGCCTCTATTCCAAGGACAGAAGCCGCCCTTTCGATAGTTTGGACGTTGTCGGCCCAATCCACTTTGGACGGAATAACATATGCCAACGGGAACTTCCTGTTTGTTGCGGCCAGGAAGAGGCCCCCTGACAGAGCGTCTTTCAGGTAAATGTTGCCTCTCGCCAACACGTTGTTTATGTTTTCTCTTTGGGCCAGCGCCGTTCTGGAGTAAGCGCTGTGCCGGACATAAGATAAAACAAAAAGCCTATATAAGATCAGGCTCGAGACCGCCAACACGCAGATAAAAAAAATATTTATCCTGAAATTATCATGCCGCTTCATAGTTAACTTTATTACGGCTTGAGGGCTACGTTGCCGTTCTCAAAAATATAGGTGACATTCTTGGCCTCAATCATGCCTTTGGCTCGGACAAATCCCATAAGTTCGGAGGGGTCTTCCGTCTCCGATCTTTCCGCGGTCAAAGACGTTCGTATTTCGTTCAGAGACATCAGCTTTTCATTGAGAATTTTCACCTTATACTTGTCGGCAGCCATTATATTGGCCTGGATGACATAAAAAGACAAAAGCAGACCAAATACCCCGAGCAGGAGCACGTTCGATACCAATATGGGATTGACCGGCTGTATTTGTGTCTTTGTCATATTTTTTCTATTATCTTCATCTTGGCACTTCTGGCTCTTGGGTTCGTTTTTGTTTCTTCCCAGGAAGGCCTTACGGTTCCTTTGACCACGAATTTTACTTTCCCCTCTTTGGCCTTCTCCCGAAATATGTTCTTCACTATCTTGTCTTCCAGACCCTGGAAGGATATGACCACCAACCTTCCTCCGGGGTTCAGGACATCTATAGCCGCCTCCAGCCCTCTCCTGACATTATTCATTTCGTCGTTGACTTTCACCCGCAACGCCTGGAATGTCTTGGTCGCGAAATGTATTTTCCTGTGCTTATACCATTCCGGGACCGCCTCTCCGACCGCTTTCACAAGATCGTCGGTCATAATAATCGGTTTTACTTTTCTCGCCTTGACGATATTCTTGGCGATACTTCCGGCAAACTGTTCTTCTCCCAGGGAGCTTATCAATTCCTCCAAATCATCCTCGCTGTATTTGTTTACGACATCGGCGGCGCTTTCCGCTTGGACTTGAGGGTTGAATCTCATGTCCAGGATCTCGTTTCTCTTGAAAGAGAACCCTCTGCCGCTTTCTTCGTAATGCCAGGATGAAAGCCCAAGGTCGAACAAAATTCCGTCGGGCTGGAAATCATGTTCTTCGACTATCTTTTTTAAATTTACATAACTGTCATTTACTAAAATTATTCTGCCTTTAAACTTTTCACTTTCAACTTTTAACTTGAATTGCTTCAGCAATTCGGGGTCCCACTCTATTCCCAAGACCCTGACATCGTCGAATCTTTCTAAAATGGCTCTTGTGTGCCCGCCTCCGCTGATCGTCGCGTCTATTATTTTTGCGCCCGGCCTAATATTCAAATATTCAAGAACCTCTTTTGTCAGAACGGGAACATGCATCGTTTATATTAAGCCGAGTTCCCCCAACTTCTCGGCTATCTTATCGGAATTTTTTTCTAAATTTTCTTTATAGCCGCCCCATTTCCTTTCGTCCCATATTTCGAGGCGGTTGAACAATCCGGCTATCACTACTTCTTTATTCAAGTTCGCGTATTCTTTTAAATTATCTGGTATCAATATTCTGCCTAAGGAATCGAACTCGACTTCCACCGCTCCGGACAGGAATAAACGGGCAAACGACCTCGTATCCTGTTTGCCTATGGACAGGCCCCCGAGCATCTCGGCGAACGGCGCCCAGTTCTTGGAAGGAAAAATGAACAAACAGCCGTCCAGGCCTTTGGTTAAAACCGCTCCTTCCCCGAGCTCTTTCCTGAATTTTGACGGGATAGAGAGCCGTTTCTTTGGATCCAGATTGTGCTTGTATTCGCCAATTAACATCTTTATATGAACGACACGGCGTGTCGGTTATCCACAGATTTGTTAAGTTATTAACACTTCTATCCACAATTCACCACTTACCTGATAAGTATATACCCCCTCCTTTGATTTACGCAATGTGGATATCTCGGAGTGTATAAAAATCAAAAGTCGGCCATTTAGGCCGACATCCTTTCAACTATTTCCGTAGCGATGGTCGCCGCGGCTATCGCTCCGGTGTCATCGAGGTCGTTTCGGACAAACATATAGGGAATTTTGGATTCCAGCGCCCGTTCGTCCCATTTTTGACAATCACGGATCCTTCTTTCTACTGTAATCGCGTCTTTTTTCCTTTGCTCCACTAACCACTCCCAGGCATCAGAAGATCTGCCCTGGAGGAGTATTTTACGGTATTTCTTGTTTCGCTCCCGCCTTGTTCTGTCTTCCAAGCGCCTGTAAAGTTCTTCTGCCGATGGAGCAACAATGTAAAAGTAAACCACTTCCAGGCCCATTCTCTCTGCGTGAATATGAAGCGTTCCAACGCTATCCGGTTCCAGTATGAGCAGGAACACGGTATTCGGTTTGAGTTTTGTTTCCTCCAGGGACTCAAACAGGGTTCCGTACCAGTCGGTTCCAAAAGGACAGACGGACCAAATGAATTTACCCTCTGCTTTCGTTCTTTGGAATTGCTCCATCGAAACATAGGCATACTCTCCAAGAGGATCATCGTCTCTGGGCGCCCTGGTGGTGACGCTTATGACCGGCTTCAGGGTGTCCCCGAAGCGCTTCCTTAACCACTCTCCTACGGTGGATTTGCCTGCGCCAGAAACCCCGGTTAAAACAACAATCACAGCGGTTCCTTTTCAATGAACAGACAGGGAAGATGTTACGAAAAAGAGGAGATTTAGTCAACCTGAACAAATGTGGGCCGTGCAGGAGTCGGACCTGCCACCTTCCGAATGTGAATCGGACGTTCTACCGATGAACTAACGGCCCAGCAAGTTATAAACCAAGTTTGTTGATTATTTTTTCATGGGGGCCTTCCAGCATGACGCGGACGAACCTGTCGAACATCCCATAGCGGTATTCAAATTCCTCCTTGTCCATAATGCTCAAACGTATCTCTCTGCCCACCTCCGCCTCCAGCGCCTTGAGAAAAGACCTTAATCTTTCTTTGCTTATATCGTCACCGACGACAAAAAGGTCGGCAACTGAATTTTCATAAGCGGCAGCGCCGTTCTCGCTGCTCAAGAATATCCCCGACAAAAGCGCCAGCTTGACCCTTCCTAACTTGTGAATGCGCCTGACCAACCGGTTCTTTTCCGCCGGAGAGGACTTCATGATAAGGCCTTTGAGTTCCTGAAAGAACTCGAAATTTGAGTTAAGCGCGTATCTTTGCGCGCCGTTCCTTTTTACAAGTTTGATCTGGCCAAGAAGCTGTATTTCTTTCCTGGTGGCAAGGGGCTGCTCTTGCATCCTCTTCGACAGTTCGGAAATGGAAAAATCGTTCGGATAATTCCTGAACAAAAACTTCAGGACTTTCACCCTTATCCTTGAACCGAACAGCGTATCGAGAAGGTCTTTGGACTTATTCATTGACATATAGAAAGATTATAAACTACAATTATTGAGTAATAGTTTACCCAAACATCTCTAACTTATCAATCCCATGGAGCGAATTTATCTCAAACCCACCTGTCAGGAAATACTACACAAAGATAACGGCCTGCCCGCCGGTCAGGCAGGCAAAGAGGGCCATCTCGATCTTTTCGCGTATGACTACGAAACCGACGAAGCCAAAAGAAAGCTCGGCAATCTTTACCTGGTCGGAAACGTTTCCCCCTCCGGGGGATCTCCCGAAGGGAGACAGGATAACCATCCCATCGAAAATGACGTCGCATACATAACCAACCTCGTTGCCTCTTTGGCAAAAAGGGAGTATTACGCCAATCCGGACCTGGCCCCGAAAGAGGCCTTCTCTCTTGCCCTGAAAAAAGTGAACGACGTTGTCGGGGAATTCTTCACCAATAAGGACATAGGGATCAACATCGGTATTTTTGCCATAGCCGGCGAACAGATAAACATCTCCAAGCTCGGCAAGTTTAAAATAATCCTTTCCCGCGAGGATAAGAACATAGATATCCTGAACAATGTCGACCTGTTCACTAAGGAACGCGTCCAGGAAAAAGAATTTTCCCATGTCGTATCGGGTAAGGTCGCGGAAGGAGATAAGATACTCGCCTACTATCCGGGCCGGCTTATAACCGCAAGAGAAAGATATCTCAAGGAATATTTATTGAAACTGACAGGTAGCCAGTTCCTTGAAAAGATCGACTCCATCAAGCACGAAAGGCCCGATTTTTCCTGCGCCGCCCTTTATATAGATCTGGCCAAAGCCAAAACAATGACCGTAGCCCCGAAGGCAAAAGCGGTTCCGGCGCCTTCGCCGGTTGGCGGACTGGAACCGGTGGTGGAGGAACCAAAATATAAGCCGGTCAAGAGTTCAAAAAGCGAGGAGATGGAGGAGACGGAAATACCAGAAGCCGATATGCCGCGCATAATCCGGACAGAATTTTCTTTAGGAAAGAAACAGAACCCCATCCAGTCCGCTTTTAACAAAGTCAGGCCGTTCATGCCCCGGCTCAAGAACAGAGCGGTTCTCTTTGTTACCCTGTTGGGAATAATCATCGCCTCCGCCTTGGTTGTAAAATCATTATTCATTTTGAGCCCGGGCGAAAGGCAGGCCGCAACCGCGATCGAAGAAGCCCGGGAGTCCCTCAAGCTCGCCAGGACCAAGATAAGCCAGAACGACATCCTCGGCGCC